>JBBQDE010000097.1:0-8341 GCA_038319425.1 Gemmatimonadales bacterium | reverse complement strand
CGCGCAGCGCGTCGGCAGCCGTGGGGCCGGGTTCGTCGTTCACGGTCGGGGTACGAGAAGGTGAGCCGCCAGCGGCTCGACGGTGACCTCGGCCGGTGTCGGTCCGAGCAGCTCGCCATCCGCCTGCAGCACGAGCACGGGATCGGTGGTGAGATGAAAGCGCGTGCCCTTCTTGTACAGGATCGACCGGTCGGGGCGGAAGTCCCCTCGCGTGACACGCCACATGATCCGCAGGGCGTCGCCGAGGTGGGTCGGTGAGAAGACGCAGCAGTCGAGCACTCCGTCGTCCACGGCGATGTCCGGGCCGAACGAGATGCGATCGTCGAGGATGGCGCCGAAGTTGGCGAACATCACCGCCGCCGCGCGACGCTCGATCACCTCCCCGTCCACCTCGATCCGGACATGGAAGAAGCGCCGCAGCACCACGGCGCGCAGCGCGGCCTTCGCGGCCATCAGAGTGTACGCGAGGACGCCGAGCCGGCGCTTCATCCAGCGCGGCGTCTCCTGCACCATCGCCGAGTCGATCCCCACCCCCGCGGCGACGGCGAAGCGGTGCCCCAGCGCGACGCCGAGGTCGATCTGGCGCACCCCGCCGGAAAGCAGCGCCGGCACCGCCTTCGTCACCGAGCGCGGAATGCCCAGCGCGCGGCCGAGCAGGTTGCCGGTGCCGCCGGCGAGCACGCCGATCGGAATGCCCGACCACGCGAGCGCGCCGGCCACTTCCATCGCCGTGCCGTCGCCGCCGAGCGTGAACACCATGTCGTAGCTCCGCCCTCGCGTCGAGGCAATCTGCGCGGCGTGGCCGGTGTGCTCGGTGCGAGTCACGTCGCAGCTCACGCCCGCCGCCCGGAACGCGTGGAGGGCCGCGCGCTCGAGACGTGCGCCGCGTCGCGACGCCGGGTTGGCGATGAGCAGGACGCGCTTCTTCAGAATGACCAGGAGCGGAAGATCGACAGTCCCCACTGCTGGGGAGTGGCCACGAAGCCGCGCACGCTGTTGGCGCCGCCGCAGCGCAGGGAGTTCGCCGACGGATCGAGGCCGCCGCGCAGCGACAGCCGGTTCGGTCCCGTGAGCGGAAAGCGGTATTCCACCTTCCCCTCGATCGAATTGCCCAGCCCGCGGAGCCCTGAGTTGTTCGGATCGTTCGCGCCGCCCAGCGCCGGACAGAGCCCGGTGCTGAAGCTCAGGAACAGCCGGTCGCTGATCCGCTTCTCGCCGCCCAGCCGCGTGCTGGCGAAGATGCCCCGCACCTGGTCGCCCGTGCTGGTGCCCGGCGCGAGCGTCTGGTCGCTCAGGGAGCCGGACTGGATCTGGAAGAGATCCATGAAGCTGAACTGGTCGCGCAAGGCGGAGTTCGCGTAGGCGCTCAGCGTCGGCAGCAGGAGATCCGACGCCCGCTGGACGCCGAAATCCTTGTTGATCTCGCTGCTCGGACGTCCAGTCGCCAGGTAGCTCACTAGGTCCGACTGCGCCACCGACGCATCGGTGCTGGTGAGCTCGAGCGACGGCTGCGGATAGAAGTTGCCCACGATGCGCGCCAGCACCGGGATGTCGGCGCGGTTCGGCTGCTTGATCCGGTACACCGCGCTCACGTCGATGGCCGGGTTGAAATCCGACGTGCCGAAGAAAGTGATCTTCCCGCTCTGGACCTGGAACTCGCGTTGTACGATGCCGAGGTCCAATCGGTAGGTGCCGCGGTCGGCGCTGAGCGCCCCGCTCAGCGCGAGGCGGTACTTCGGCGCCGACTTCGAGGTGTCGGCCAGCAGGTCGCGGTCGAACGAGCCGAATCCGGCGTTCTGCTCTTCCCGAGCGCGCGTCACGTTGAGCGAGCCGCCAAGCTTGACGTTGGCTTCCTTCGACTTCATCCACACTTCGTCGCCGAGGTTGATGGACACCCCGGCGAGCTTGAGGTGCTCCACGAGCTTGCTCGGTGCCGCCGGCATCAGCGACCGGTTGCGCACGTCGGTCGTGTCGAACAGCGCGGCGAAGTCGTCGAGGCTGATCTCCTCGAGCTCCTTCCGCACCAGCTCCGGGATGTAGATGATGCCGCGATCCACGATCAGCGCACCGCCCAGCGTCGCCTCGTCGAGCGTGCCATTGAGCGTCATGCCACCGGCGCCGGTCGAGACGTCGAGCCGCGCCAGCGACCGCTTGTCCAGCACGCGGAGCAGCCGCGCGTCGAAGCGCAGGTCGAGCCGCGGGTTGAGCTTGTCGCGGAACACCACCGCGCCGGCCAGCTCGGCGGAGCCGCCGCTCGCCGGGCTCGTGAACTTCAAGTGGTCGATGGACAGCGAGTCGCGCGCCGCGTCCACGTGAAACAGCCCGTCCAGCGCCGCGAAGCGGAGGCCGGCGTCCGGCACTTCCACCGTGCCGTCCCGCACGCTCGCCACGCCGCCGATGTGCGGCTTCGACGGCGCCCCGCTGATCGCCAGGTCGAGGGCGAGGCGTCCGCTCGCATTCTTCAGCTTCGTCGAGAGCGCTTCCACCAGCGCGAGATCCACGCTGTCGGCGTGAATCCGGCCGCGCAGCGAGTCGCCCGTCGGCGTGGCCGAGAAGAGCGTGAGTGCGATCGGATAATCCACCGATGCGTCGAGGATCGACCGCCCGCCGCGCAGCAAATTGGCCTGGAGCTTTGCGCGCTGACCGGCGTATTCGCCCGAGAGTGCGAACTGCTCGGCCGAGAAGCCGCTGAACCGGACGTCGCGCACGGCGCCCTCGAGCGTCAACGTGGGCTGTGCGCGCGTGCCGCTCCCGGCGAAGTTCGCGTTGAGAAGTCCTTCGACCGGTGCGGTGACCTGGGCGAACCGCGCCAGCTCGGCCAGCGGCACCGCGTCGGCGCGAAGCTGGAGGCGCACGGGCGCGCTCGCCGGCACGCGGGCGTAGCCGGTGATCGAGCCGCCCGTGCCGTTGGTGAACACGAGGGTGTCCATCACCAGCCCAAGCGGCGAGCGAACGACGTGCGTCGGCTGCCGGAGCGCCCAGGTCGCCGCCGTCGTCGCGACGGTGAAGGTGTCGAGCTGCACCGTCATGGTGTCGCCCACGGTGCGATAGTCGCCCCCCACGATCACGGAGCCGCCGTCGTTCGTGGCGGCGCTCGCCCCGAATCGCGCGCTGCCATTCTCCCGCAGGCGACCCGTCAGTATCGCGCTGCGAATGCCGATCCCTCCCGCTACCACGGTATCCGCCCGCAGGTCCACGGTACCCGTGGTGCGCCCGTGTGCGCTGCGCAGCGCCAGCGAGCCGCTCACGACGTGGCTCAGGTTCTTGTTCACGTACAGCTCGCGTCCGGCCAGCGCGCCTCGCACCTCGAGCGAATCGAGCCAGCCGCGCACGCTGCCGGAGAACGACAGCGATCCGAGGAGGGAGTCGCGCACCGTCGCGCCCGTGATGGACGTGCCGCTCTTCAGGTAGCGGCGCAGACCACCGAGAGAGTCCACGTCCACCGCAAGCACGAGCGAATCGGCACCCACCGACCGCGTGAGGCCCAGCGTGCCGCGCGCGCGCAGCGTGCCGGGCACGCCGTCGAGGCGCAGCGTGTCCACGTGCACGATCCCGTTGTCGAAGCGGAGCCGCGAGACGCCGCTCGTGACCTGCACGCCATCCAGCTCCGAGCGGTCGAGGTGCACGCCCATCGCGCCGACGAGGGTGGCGAGCGAGTCACCCGTGATGTCCACGTCATAGCGGCCTGCGAGGCGCGACGGCGGCGTCGTCAGCCCGGCGAGTGCGGCCGCATCGAGCCCCTCGAATGCCCCGCTGCCGTGCGCGCCGTACCCGCCGATCGAGTCGGCATCCACGCGGCCAGCATACGTGAGATGACCCGCGGCTCCGGTGAGATCCGCATCCACCTGCAGATCGGGGGCGATGCCGCGCACCCGGATGGGCCCCGAGAAGGTGCCGCGCAGCGGCAGTTTGGGATACGACCGCGCGAGCGTGGTGAGCGAGAGCGGCGACGCCTGAAGATCCAGGTCGTACGCCATGAACTTCGTGCCGTACGTGACGCGGCCACCGCCGGTGGCGTGCGTCGGTTCGGCCGGTCCGTCGATGTGGGTGAGATCCGCGTTCGAGACGCGCACGTCCAGCCACGACGAGTCCAGCACCGCGCTCCCCTTCATGATGCCGCCGAGCTTCGGGAACGCCGGATAGATCGCCGACAGTGTCCGCAGCTCCAGCCGGTCGGTGTTCGCCTGGAAGTGATGGAACGCCGTGAAGGCCGGGAAGAGGATGTCCAGCTCTCCGCGTCCCGTGAAGTGCGATACCGCGCCCGGCACGTGCTGGTCGCGGTAGGTGAAGTCGGCGGCATCCACGACGAAGCGATTGAGTGGCCCGCCGCGCGCTGTCACGCTGCCCGTGAGCGTCCCCTGCCAGTCGGCGGGGAAGGGCTTGCCGTTCAAGGTGCGCAGGAGATCCCAGTCCACGGGGTCGGCGGTCACCTTCACGTCGTGCACCGACAGCACCGGACCACCGGTCTCGAACGTCATCGATCCGCGCAGCCGCGACTTCGTCGTCCGCACGTCCATCTCGCTCAGCGCATAGTCGAGCTGATGGAGGTTGCGCTCGTTCCGGATGTCCAGGATCATCCGGCCGCCTCCCGTCGTGGGGAGGGTGGGATACACCCACGCCACGTCCTTGAGCGACACGGAATCGCCGAAGATTCGGATCGCGTACCGCACGGGCAGGTCGCTTCCCCACGTGACCTTGCCTTCGGCCCGCCCCGTGGACCCCGGCAGGTCCCAATGGGGCGCCTTGATCCACACCGAGTCGCCCTGGAGCCTGACCACACCGGCCACGTTGCGCCAGCGGAACGGCGGCACCGTCTCATCGGCATGTACGGTGTCCAGCACGAACAGACGCCCCGCGCTGTCCGGATCCGCGATGCGCGCGTACGGGATCGCCGCGTACGCGTTCGTCCACCGGTAGCTCTGGGTGTAGCCTTCGCGCGTGCGCCGGACCTCGTGATCCCGGCGCGCCACATTGGCGCGCAGCGCGCTGTCGCGACGTGCGCCGTGCAGCGAGTCGTCGACGTGCCACGGAATGGTGACGCGGAAGTTCGCGTTGCGAACATGCGCCGAGTCGATGACGATGAAATCGCCGAAGCCGCGCTCGGGCCCGCGGGGCGACGAGGGCTTCCCGGACGCGAACATCCGCTTGAAGTTCCACGTCCAGTTCTCGTGCTGCCGCATCACGACCACCGGGTGCTCCACATCCACGCGGCGGAAGTGGAGGCGTCGGTCGACGATGTCGCGCACGTCGTACTCGAGCTTGATGCGACCGGTCGCGACGAACAGCGAGTCTTCGTCGTCGCGCAGCTCCAGTGAGTCGATCGTGACGCCGGTGAAGAAGTTCCCGCTCATCGGCCCGATGTAGATCGTCCCCTTCATCGACGACGCGACCTGCTGCTGGATGCTCTTCCGCAGCGCCGACTGTCCCGAGTCCGTGTGTAAAAGGAAGGTACCCACGCCCACCCCGATCAGCCCCAGCACGGCGAGCGTGCAGAGGGCGACGAGGACGACGAACCGGCGGCGGGTCATGCGAGGCACGTGCGGGGCGGCGCTAGAAGTCGGGGCCGATGGAGAAGGTGAAGGTCAGCCGGCTGAGGAAGCTGGTCTTCCGGTCCGGCGCAAAGGTGGTGGGACAGCCGAGGTTGGGAACCTGCTCGTAGGTGCCGCGGGAGTTTCGGACCGCCGGAATACGGTTGCCCGGCGTCACGCAGTAGAGCGAGAGCGGGGCGAGTCGTGCATCGGCGGGCGCGGAGGAGGCGTCGAAGTAGATGGCGCCGTCGGGCTGGGCGAAGGGATTGTACCCCACGTTGGCTTGAAAGGGCCCGACTGGCGTGAATACGCGGACGCCCACCCCGGGCGTCCATTTCAGCCCGTTGAGCCACAGCTTGGACGCGTCGTGCGATCGGCGCCCGATGAGCGTCTGGCGCGACCACACGTCGCCGGCATCGGCGAACACGGTGTATTGGAGGAGGTCGGGGAAGAACCAGCTGCGCAGCCGCACCTCGAAGTTGGCCACGATCAGGGAGTTTCCGCCCACCGGAACGACGCGCAGGACGGCTCGGCTGTCACTCGGCAGCTCGACGTACAGCGTGTCCCCGTTGCCCGGCACGATCGCCGGCGGGTCCCGCGCGATGTAAATGAGGTCGCCAAGCGCGTTCTGCTGGAAGCCGCGGACGCTCGCGGCCCCTCCCGCATAGAGCCGTTCCTCGGGCGGGATGAAGCCGGTGGCGTCGGTGAACGACAGGGTGCGCCCCAGCACCGTCCCCAGGCGGAGTCGCGCCGCGAAGGTCGCGCTCGGCCCGAGCGCCCTGTAGTACGAGGCGTCGCTCAGCCCCTTCAGGAACTCGAGCTTTGGATCCGAATACAGCTCGCGCAGCGACGTCCGCGCATCAAGGCGCAGCACCGTGCCCGAGCGGGGCGCGAACGGGTTGTCGGTGCGGATCCGCTCTAGATGGACGCTCGCCACAGCCAGCCGGCGGTTCTGGTCGGTGATGAACGCGCGCGACGAGTCGTCGCAGAAGGAGAACAGTGCGCACAGCAGCGCGGGCGGCGCCTCGGTGCGTCCGAACTCGAGCGAATACGCCACCCGCAGCGGCAGGTCGCGGGCGATGTCGCGCGCGAACGACGCTTCGCCGCCCACCAGCGTGGTGCGCAGGAACGCCTGGTACTCGCCACGCCGCTCGCTGTAGATGGAAAAGGTGGGCGACGCGCGGAAGCCGAACAGCCGGGGCAGGCGTAGTGAGGCCGACGTGAAGTAGTTGAGCTTCGTGCTGAACGTGTCTTCGCGAATGGCCGGCGCGCACAGGTTGCCGTTGCTGAACTGCGTCGGCCGGCCATAGCCCACCTTCGACACCTGTGCCGTAAGCTCGAGGCGCCGGGCTTCGCCGAGGAAGCTTTTGTCGATGTACCGCGTGCGGTCCTTGAAGCAGTCCAGCACCGACCAGCCGATCTCCGTGTCCACCTGCCGCAGGTAGTTCTCCCGCACCAGCAGGTCGAGCGTCACCAGCGTGTCGCCGCGCGGCTGCACGCTGTCCGGCGCCATCCGCACTTCCACGTTGGTGAACAGGTCGGTCTGGTACAGCGCGCGCTGCGCATCGGCGATCTCGCGCTCGCGGTAGAGGTCCCCCGTGCGCACGGTGGACAACCGGAGCACCGTCGGCGTGCCGAGCCGCGACGCGTCCTGCCCCGGCAGCGGCTCGCTGAACACGCGAATCTGGCCGATGCGCGCGCGGCTGCCCGGCAGCACGTTCAGCCCGACCGACGCGTCGTGCGCGATGGTGTCCACCGTGTAGCTCGCGGCCACGTCGGCGCGCGGATAGCCGTTGTTGCGCAACCGGCTCTTGATCGAATCGATCGTCGCCTGGAGCTTCGTGCGATCGAACGGGAGCCCCCTTTTCAGCACCAGCTCGCTCGTGTCCACGATCGTACGCACCGCGCTGTCGAGCCCCGAGATGCGCAGCGAGTCGATCACCACCGGCTTCCCCTCCTCGATCAGGAACGCGACGTTCACGCCGTCGCTGTCGCCGGCCGTGGTCACGGCCGTGTCAACGCGGGCGGAGTAGTAGCCGTGGCGCTGATAGAACACGCGCAACCGGCCGACGTCGAGCCGCAGTGCGTCGCTGTCGAGGCAGCGGCGCGTGCCGAACGCATGGAGCCGGCGCTGCAGGAAGTCGGACGCCGTGGTGGAGACGCGCAGCTCGAGCTCGCGCGCCGGGAAGGCGGCGTTGCCGCGGAACGCCAGCGATCGCACCTCCCGCTCGCCGGCCGTGCCGTCGCACTCGATCCCCTGCGCGCGCGCTCCCGGCGAACCGGCAGCGACCAGGGCCAGCGCGAGCGCGATGCTGCTCCATCGCCGCGCGGCCCGCCCTGCGCGCAGCGTCATCCTCGCGGGCGCCGTCCCGCCCCGGTCGCGTGATGCTTGCCGAGCCGCCGGTCTTCCGGCAGCAGGGGCGTGCGCTCGAGGAAGAGCCGCGCGACGTAGAACGCCGCGAGGCCGGTCACGATCCCCGCCCCGATCGCGGGAATCAGCTCACGCTCGCTGAGCGCGCGCCGGTACACGTAGCCCTCCAGACGCGCGGCTTCGCGCGATGGGCGATCGGATGACTTGGCCATGGTCAGGGACGGGCTGGTCGGGAGGGACGCAACTTGCAACTGCCTCCCACCGGACACACGTCGCGCCCGCGCGGGCGGGTCGCTCCGGCGGGCGCGATTTTCATTGACGGTCCATAACAGCACGGGTAAGTTCTCGCGCCTTCACCATGCTGTCAACTGCTTACGCCAGAACGAAATGCGTCGCTTCATCGCCCTGCTCCTCCCCCTGCTCGCCGCTGCCTGCGGCGGGG
>JBBQDE010000096.1:0-8344 GCA_038319425.1 Gemmatimonadales bacterium | reverse complement strand
CTATGTCCCGAACAACGGCATCCCGGAGCTGCGACGCGCGCTCGCCGAGAAGCTCGTGCACAAGAACGGCATGCGGCACGTGACGCCAGACGATGTCTTCCTCACCAACGGCGCGATGCACGCGCTCTACGCCACCTTTGGCGCGCTGCTCGATGCGGGCGACGAGGTGGTCATCCCCGATCCGATGTGGACCGAGGTGGCGGAGAACATCCGCCTCGCCGGCGGCGTGCCGGTGGGCGTGCCTGTTCGCGCCGAGCAGGACTTCGAGTACGACGCGGACGCGATCGAGGCGGCGATCACCGATCGCACCGCGGTGATCTTCCTGAACTCGCCGCACAACCCCACCGGCGCGGTGCTCTCCGAGCCGACGCTTCGCCGCATCGCCGCGCTGGCCGAAGCGCACGACCTGTGGATCGTGTCGGACGAGGCGTATGAGGACGTCATCTACGCGCCGAACGTGCACCACTCCATCGCCGCGCTCGCTCCGGAACGCGCCGACCGGATCGTCAGCATCTTCTCGTTCTCCAAGAGCCACGCCATGAGCGGGCTGCGCGTGGGCTACGTGGTGACCTCGTCGGCCCTGCTGCAGGAGCGCCTGCCGAAGCTGCTGCGCTGCACGATCAACGGCGTGAACAGTCTGGCGCAGTGGGGGGCGCTCGCGGCGGTTACCGGCGATCAGTCGCCGTTGCTCGCGATGCGCGACGAATACGCCCTGCGACGCGATGTCATGCTGGCAGGCCTCGCCGGCATCGACGGCGTGCGCCCGTTCGCGCCGCGCGGCGCGTTCTACGCGTGGGCCGACCTCGACCCGGCGCTCTACGCGCGGCTCGGCATCGCCGACGCCGACGAGCTCTCCGACCGTCTCGCGGCGAAGGGGATCGGCAGCGCGCCAGGCAGCGCGTTCGGCGACGCCAGCGTGGACGGCATCCGCTTCTCGTTCAGCTGCGCCACCGCGATGGTGCGCGAGGGTGCGGCGGCGGTGCGCGAGGCGCTGTCGTCGCGCGGTGCGCTGCACGTCGCATGAGCGGACCGCTGACGGTGGCGCTCGGCGAGTACGACACGGGCTGGCACGATCCCACGGGCTCGCTCGTGCGGGCGGAGCGGCTCGTCCGCACGGCGGCATCGCGTGGCGCGGGGCTCGTCGTGCTGCCGGAGATGTGCACGACCGGCTTCACGATGGACCCGGCGCAGGCCGAGCCGGCCGATGGGCCGAGCGTGTGCGCGCTCGGACGCATCGCGGCGGAGTCACGCGTGCATCTCGTCGCTGGCGTCGCCGTGCGCGAATGCGTCGCCGGCGCCGAGCGTGTGGTGAACATGGCGTTGTACGTCGGCCCGGATGGCGACGTGCGCGCCGCCTACCGGAAGCAGCGCCTGTTCGCCTACGCGGGGGAGGGCGCCGTGTACACGCCCGGCAGCGTGCCCCAGGTCATCGACGTGGACGGTGTGCGGCTCGCGCTGTTCGTCTGCTACGACCTGCGCTTTCCCGAGCTTTTCCGCCGCGTGGCGCGAGACGTGGACGCCATGATCGTCGTCGCCAACTGGCCCGCCAGCCGGCGCGCGCACTGGGACGCGCTCCTGCCGGCGCGCGCGATCGAGAACCAGTGCTGTGTGGTGGCGGTGAACCGGCGCGGTGAAGGCGGGGGCGTCGCGTACGACGGCGGGTCGGTCGCCTTCGATGCCTGGGGCGCGCGTCTCCCGGTGGGCGCGGGTGACGTCGCGATCGTGAATATCGACCCGACCGCCGTGCGGGCGGTGCGCGCCGAGTATCCCTTCCTTCAGGATTACCAGGGGTGACCGCGCCGGGGCGGCAGGGGCGGTCATAACCGGGTGAAGGCCTCGCGTCCGGCCGGCCGGCGTGGGAGATTGTGCGCATCGCTTACCCCGTCGCCTTTCCCCGTCCGACCTGCCTCCGGAGTCCAGACGTGATTCGTCGTGCCCGCGCTACACTGTTCATCGCCGCTGCCCTCGCGCTGCTTGCTGCCGTGCCCGCGCACGCGCAGCGCGGCGGCAACAACGCCGCCGATTCCATGAAGTACAAGTACGCCAGCACGCCGCAGCTCGATGCGCTCAAGGCCGAGGCGGCGCGCGAGATCGACGCCAAGGCGAAGATGATCCAGGTCATGGTCGATCAGGTCTTCTCCTTCGGCGAGCTCGGGTTCCAGGAAGTCGAGACATCGAAGTATCTGACAGGGCTGCTCGAGGAGAACGACTTCAAGGTGGAGCGCGGCGTCGCCGGCATCCCCACCGCATTCGTCGCCCGCTGGGGCTCGGGCAAGCCGGTCATCTCGCTCGGCAGCGACATCGACGACATCCCGCAGGCGTCGAACAAGCCCGGCGTCGGCTATCACGACCCGATGACCGCGGGTGCGCCGGGCCATGGTGAGGGGCACAACTCCGGCATGCCCCTCAACATTGCCGCCGCCATCGTCGTGAAGAAGATCATGGAGCGCGACCACATTCCCGGCACGCTCGTGCTCTGGCCCGGCGTCGCCGAGGAGCAGATGGCGGGCAAGGCCTTCCTCGTGCGGGCCGGCGTGTTCAAGGACGTGGACGTCACGCTCTTTACCCACGTCGGCAACGCCCTCGCCGTGTCGTGGGGGCAGTCGGGCAACAACGCGCTCATCTCCGCCATCTTCAAGTTCAAGGGCTCCAGCGCGCACGCCGCCGGCGCCCCGTGGCGCGGCAAGAGCGCGCTCGACGCCGTGATGCTCATGGCGAACGGATGGGAGTTCCATCGCGAGCACATGGAGCTGGCCACGCGCTCGCACTACGTGATCCCCGACGGCGGCGACCAGCCGAACGTCGTGCCGAGCACGGCGAGCATCTGGTTCTACTTCCGCGAGCGCGACTACGAGCGCACGGCGAAGATGTTCGAGGACGCGAAGAAGATGGCCGAGGGCGCAACGCTCATGACCGGCACCCAGATCGACACGATCATGATGGTGGGCTCGGGCTGGAGCGGCCACTTCTCCCGCCCGATTGCCGAAGCGATGTACCGGAACATCGAGACCGTTGGCACGCCCACCTGGGACGAGAAGGATCAGACCCTCGCCAGGGCGCTCCAGCGCGAGCTCGGCGTGCCCGACAGCGGGCTCACCACGAAGCCGGGCCGCCTGAGCGGTCCGGTGAACGAGGCGACCCGCACCGGCGGCGGATCCGACGATATCGGCGACGTGAGCTGGACCGTGCCGACGATTACGCTCAACTATCCGTCCAACATTCCGGGCACGCCGGGCCACAACTGGGCCAACGCGATCTCGATGGCCACCCCCATCGCCCACAAGGGCGTCGTGGCCGGCGCGAAGGTGCAGGCGATGACGATGCTCGATATCCTGCTCACGCCCCAGGTCGTGACTGACGCGTGGGACTACTTCAACAACGTGCAGACGAAGACGACCAAGTACCGCTCCTTCTTCGCGCCCACCGACAAGCCGCCCCTCTGGCTGAATGCGAACATCATGGAGAAGTACCGGCCGGAGATGCGGAAGCTCTACTACGATCCGAAGAAATACGGCACTTATCTCGAACAGCTCGGCATCACCTACCCGACGGTGCGAAAGATCGTGCAGTAGACCGCGCTAACAAAACGGCGGCGCCGGCGTCGAACGGGCATGCTCGCACTGCCCGCTTCCCCGCCGGCGCCGTCGCCGTTCGTGCGCTACGTCGCCGCCATCGCCATCGCGGCGTGGCTCGTTACCCTGGCCATGCGCGCCCTCGCAGCCGCTCAGCGGCGAGCCGTCGCCCCCACCGCAAGCGGCGCGAGCATGATGCTCGTGGCGCTCGTCTGGCGCGCCGGCCCGGTGAGCATGTCGAACAGGTCCTGGTAGTCGCCCTCGTAGCTCGCACCCAGCAGCGCCTCGCGGCTCACCGATTCGCCGTAGCGCCGGATGAAGCGGTTCAGCACGCGCTGCAGCTGCACGCGCTCCTGCGCGATCGTCTCGGCGCGCTTCGAGAGGGGTTCGCCGTCCTCCAGCGTCGCTTCCCATCCGCCCAGCCCTACCGTGAAGGTGGCGGAGATGCCGGCCGCGATACGGCGGGTGTCTTCCGACTTCGCGATCTGGAGCAGGCCGCCCACGAGTGCGCTCACCAGAGACGCCCGCTTCACCATCCGCTTCTTGCTCGACGCCGACGAGAGCGAATCACGCGTCGCGCGCTCGCGGCCCGCCGCCGCATCGAGCTGGGCCCGCACGTCCGTGAGCAGCTGCCGATGCGCCTGCTGCTTCGCCCGGAACGGCTCCTCGGCAATGGAGCGGAACACGGTGACGAGCGCGAAGCAGTTGCTGCTCGTCGACGCGGCCGAAGGATCGGTCGCCCGCCACTCGAACCGCACCGTGCTGTCCTGCCGCGCCGGCGACACGAACCCGAACGGGATGCTCCACTGATACGCCGCGCCCTTCAGCGCACCGTTCGGTAGCGTGGCAAGCGGGTGATAGGTCAGCGAGTCGCCGTTCGCATCGTCGGCATCGAGCGCGATCTCCACCGCCTCGCCTTCATCGCGCTTGTACGTGCGCAGCGGGGCGCAGACGGGCGCCACGTTCTGCGCCCGGACCGACACGTGCAGCTCCGTCGTCGCCGTGCCCCCGTCGCCGTCGTTCACCGTGATGCGCCACTGGTTCACGCGGTTCACCGTGCCGCGCGGCGCCTGCCATATGAGGTTTCCGGTCTGCCGGTCGTAGCGCGGCGGGAGCGACGGATCGGTCAGGTTGGTCGCCGCCACGGAGAGCACGTCGCCGTCGGGATCGCTCGCTTCCACCGCGAGCACGAGCGTATCGCCCGGGGGGATCACGCGGTCCGCCGGCTGCCGGATGATCGGCGGACGGTGCGCATCGACCACCGTGATGTCGGCCGAGCCGCGCGCCACTTCATTGCCGTTCACGAGGGCATGGATGCCGATGCTGTACGTGGCGTTGGCATCCGAGCGAACGGGGCGCCACCGGATTACCCCACTTTCCAGCTTCGCACTGGCGGGCAGACGATCGAGGCGGAAGTCCACCACGGTGCCGACGGGCAGGTCGTTGACGATGAGCGGGACGCGCACGCTGTCGCCGATCTGCACCGAGCGCGATGGGATCGTCGCAATGGTAGGGGCCGTGATGGGCGCGCCGGCCTGGACGGGAGACTGCGCGCCGAGACACACCGGCGGAGCGAACATGAGTGCGGCACCAAGGATTGCCGGCACGTGACGGAATGGGCGCATCTACTCCTGCGGCTGTGACACGAAGCGAGATCGTCGAACGTGCTTCGAGGACGACCGACGCGCCCTCGCCGCCACGAGCGCTGATCGGCGCACGGACGCTTCGTGAGGCAGGTCACCTGCCCGCCCCGACCCTCAGCGCGGAGACGCTACGGACTGGGTACGTGCGGGCGGCTCGCCGGCCAGCCGCACCTTGTAGCCGCTCGTCGTGGTCTCCGCCTCTCGCGCTTTGCGCCCGTGCGTGTTGACCGTGTCGAGCGCCGCCGGAACGATTGGCGCCGCGAGCGATCGGTGTCTTCGCGTCCGGACTGACCCAGGCGCGGTGCGGGGCGGTGGAAGCGGCGACAGCACCTCACCGGCCTCCAGTGACCGTGCGCGCGGCGTCGGCGCAGCGGCTCCGCTATCGGCGCGCGCCGTGAAGTCCCTCGCCCTGGTGGAGTCGAGAGGGAGCTTCAGCGAGCGGGGAGCGGTCCACTCCTGCCAGGTGGGCGTCTCCTGATGCGCGCGCGCACCGGAACGAATCGTCAGCGCGCCAAGCAGAAGAAGGGCGGCGACGCCTCCGCCGAGCATCGCGCGCGCGCGGCGCGGATGGCGTCGCGACGCCGACACGACCCATCGCGTGATCGCGGGCCGCTTCTCGTGCCCGTCCCCGTCGCCCGCCGCCCACAGCTCCGCCTGGATCGCGAGCAACGCATCGAGCGCGGGCACGGGAACCGGCGCCATGTCGGCCGCGGCGACCGCGACGGAGGGCGGCGAATCCTCGACCATTGGCGCCGGGAGCTCCAGCTCCCCCACGCTGTCGACCACGAGCGGCTCCTCCGCCTGGTGCCTCGAGTTGCCGCCGCGCACGGACACGAACGCCTCGGACTCCTCCGCCTCGCCATTCGGCACCGTCGTGACAACCGATTTCGTCGCGGCCAGCCCGGTCAATAGTTGCACGGCCTCGCGTACCTTGCCGCGAGCCGCACACGACTCGGCAAGGCGCTCGACCGCGATGGTCGTGGCGAAGTGATTCGGGCCGAGGCACCGCTCGCGAACCGCGATCACCTGCCGCCACATGGACTCGCCGTCGTCGTGGCGACCGAGCGCCTGCTGCAGCGACGCGAGGTTGGCGAGCGCGGTCGCGGTGTCCGGATGCTGCTCTCCCCTGGTCAGAGACCTCATCTCGTAGAGTCGGCGCAGCAGCGGTTCCGCTTCGGTGTAGGCGGCGTTGCGCAAGTGAAGTTGCGCGAGGTTGTGCAGCAGCCCGCCGAGCTCCGCGTGCTCGATCCCCAGCGACCGCTCGCCGATCGCGAGCGCCCGGACGAACAGCGCTTCGGCGCGTACGTTCTCGCTCCGCCACGCAAGCATGCCACCCAGCCCCGACAGGGTCGCCATCAGCAGGGTGTCGTCCGCTTCCGTCGCCGAGTCGAGCAGGTCGAGCGCTCGCTGGAACAGCGCCTCCGCCTCCTGGGGGTCGTTCATGTCCCGCCGCAGTCCGGCGAGCTCGGTGAGGGCCGCCGCGAGCTCCGCATCGCTCACCGGTGCGCGGGCCGAAACGCCGACGGCCTGACGGAGCAGCCGTTCGGCCTCGGCATAGCGGCCCAGGCGGAGAGTGTCTCGGGCCGCCGCCAGGGTCGGACCGAAGTCCTCGGCAGTGGTGATCAAGCGGGGGCGCTCGGAGCTCGCAAGGCGGTGACTGGCAACGTCGGTAGGGCGGGGAGGTGCACGCGCGGACCGGGAACAGAATGGAGTGGCGAGCGTCACGCCGCAATACACTCGATCGTCAGACGTATGGTCACCCCGCGCACGCGTCCACCTTCGCTCCGACCGCTGCCCACCCGCCCGCTTCGCCTCATCGTCCCGTTCCTGTTCGCGACGTCGGCTCTCCAATCCGCCGCGGCGCAGCGCGTGTCGCCCGCCGATTCACTCCGGGCGGTGGCGGCGCCCCCCCACGTGGGGCCGCGCGTCGGGCTCGCGCTCAGCGGCGGCGGCGCGCGCGGGCTGGCGCACGTCGGCGTGCTTCGCGCCCTCGAGCGCGCAGGCGTGCCGATCGACGCCATCTCTGGCACGAGCATGGGCAGCCTCGTGGGTGGTCTGTACGCGGCCGGCTACTCCGCCGCGGAGCTCGAGCAGATCGCGCTGGACATCGATTGGACGGCGCTGTTCGTGGACACCCCCGCCCGCAGCGTCATGGAGCCCTTCGATCGGGTCAAGGGAAATCCGACGCTGCTCTCGCTGCCGATGCGCCGCGGACGGATCGGCCTCCCGTCCGGCGTCATCGCGGGACAGCATGTCTCCGCCCTGTTCTCCCGGCTCACCTGGCCGGTGCACGCGGTGCGCGACTTCCGACACCTGCCCATTCCCTTCAGCGCGGTGGCGACGGACATCGCGACGGGCGAGCCCATCGTCCTCGACTCCGGCTCGCTCGCCGGCGCGATGCGCGCGAGCATGTCGCTGCCGAGCGTCTTCGCGCCCGTCGCGCTGCAGGGCCGCATCCTGCTCGACGGCGGGCTCTCGCGCAGCCTGCCAGCGCAGGACGTCCGCGCACTCGGCGTCGACCTCGTGATCTGCAGCGACGTGAGCCAGCCCCTCCTCGACGCGGCCGACCTGCATACGATGCTCGACGTGTTCAATCAGGCGACCGGCTATCACGGGAACGAGTCGACGCTCGAGCAGCGCAAGCAGTGCGACGTCTACATCCGCCCCGATCTCGACGCGATCGATGGCTTCTCGTTCGAGCGGGTTGCCGAATGGATCTCTCGCGGCGATGCGGCGACGGGGACCGTGGCAGCGCGCCTGCGCGAGATCGTGTCCAGCACCGGCGGGCCGGCCCGTCGGCCGCGCGGCATCGCGCCCGACCGCCGTGCGATTCCCGTGACGCTCGTCGGTACCAGCGTCGTAGCGCCGTCGGCTGACGCGCGCGACTTCGTGCGCACCATGCTCGATCTCCCGACGCCGCCTGTGGTGGACCCGGACCGCATGACGAAGGCCGTCACGTCGGCATACGAGAGCGGATTGTTCGAGACCGTCACCTATTCGCTCGCCCCAACCGACTCCGGCATCGTCGCCGTGGTGACGGCGCACGGTGAGAACGCGGACCGTGTCGGCTTCGGCTTCCGGTACGACGATCGGTACAACGCCGCGCTGCTGTTCGATGCGACGGTGCGC
>JBBQDE010000095.1:0-8370 GCA_038319425.1 Gemmatimonadales bacterium | reverse complement strand
CGCACACCGGCGACGCGCCCACGCGCGACCTCGCCATGGACACGCTGATGGGCGTGTTGGCGGGCGAGATCATCATCCATAACCATTGTTATCGCGCCGACGAGATGGCGCAGATGATCGACATCGCGAAGGAGTTCGGCTACAAGATCCGCTCGTTCCACCACGGCGTAGAAGCGTACAAGGTGGCCGATCTGCTGGCGCAGAACGACATCTCCGCCTCGGTGTGGGCGGACTGGGGCGCGTTCAAGCTGGAAGCGGCGGACGGCGTGCGCGGCAACGCCGCGCTGCTCAACCGCGCCGGCGTGCGCACGATCATCCATTCGGACGACGCGTCGGGCGAGCAGCGCTTGAACCAGGAGGCGGCCAAGGCGATGGCCGAGGGCAATCGCATCGGTGTGCCGGTGACCGAGGACGAGGCGATCAAGTGGCTGACGATCAATGCCGCCTGGGCGCTGGGCATCGACGACCGCACCGGCTCGCTCCAGGCCGGCAAGAACGCGGACGTGGTGCTCTGGTCAGGCGACCCGTTCAGCGTCTACTCGCGACCGGAGAAGGTGTGGATCGATGGAGCGATGATGTTCGACCGGCTCGATCCGTCGCAGCAGTGGCGGACCGACTTCGAGCTCGGGTTCGTGCCGGTCAACCGTGGAGGGATCCAGTGATGCGCGCTCGACTTCCGTTCGTGATGGCCCTGCTCGTCACGAGCGGCTCTCTGGTGCACGCCCAGACGATCGCGATCACCGGCGGGCGCGTGTATCCCGTGAGCGGCCCGATGATCGAGAACGGCACTGTCCTGATGCGCGACGGCAGCATCGTGGCGGTGGGCACCAACGTCGCCGTGCCGGCGGACGCGCAGCGCATCGACGCGACGGGCAAGGTCGTGACGCCCGGACTCGTGAACGCCGCCACGCAGCTCACGCTGGTGGAGATCGGTGCTGTGGGCAGCACGCGCGAAGGGCAGGCGCGAGGCAAGGAAGGCATCGCGGCCGCCTACCGTCCGTGGGAAGGCTTGAATCCGACGTCGGTGATGATCTCACCGGCGCGCAACGCTGGCGTCACCACAGTGTTGATTGCGCCGTCCGGCGGACTGATCGCGGGTCAGGCCGCCATGCTGCACCTCGTTGCGGGGACCGCGACCGACATGCTGCTCAAGGCGCCGGTGGCCATGGTTGGCGCCCTCGGGCCGGCACGCGGACCGAACGGCACTCCTCGCGCCGAAACCATCATGCGGCTGCGGGAGATTCTCGACGATGCGCGCGTCTTCCGTACGCGGCGCGCCGACTTCGAGCGTGCGCAGACGCGCGCGCTCGCAGCGGGCCGGCTCGATCTGGAAGCGCTGCTTCAGGTGCTGGATGGCCGGATCCCCATGCTCATCGCGGTGGACAAGGCGAGCGACATCGACGCCGCGATGAAGCTGGCCCGCGAGTACAACTTCAAGCTGATCATCGTGGGTGGCGCGGAAGCGTGGCAGGTCGCCGACAAGCTGGCCGCGGCGCGCATCCCCGTGCTCACGGGCGCGATGAACAACATCCCGGAGAGCTTCGTGGCGCTCGGGCAGCGCCAGGAGAACGCGGGGCTGCTGAGCAAGGCCGGCGTGCAGGTGAGCGTGGTCGGCAACGCTGGCGGTGGAGACGAGGAAGCATTCAACGTCCGCAACGTGCGCTTCGAGGCCGGCAACGCGGTGGCGTACGGGATGGAGTGGAACGCTGCGCTGCGGTCCATCACGCTCACGCCCGCCGAGACGTTCGGCGTCGCCGATCGTGTCGGCTCGCTCTCCGCCGGCAAGGTGGCCGACGTGGTGATCTGGAGCGGCGACCCGCTGGAGTTCGCGTCGCAGCCCGAGCACGTGTTCGTGCGCGGCCAGGAGATTCGCCAGCCGTCGCGGCAGGATCTGTTGGAGGAGCGGTACAAGACACTGCCGCCGAACTACAGAAAACCGTAAGGCGGTTGGGCGGTTGCGCGGTAAGGCGTTGGTGAAGCGGCACGCCAAACCAACTCACCGCCTCACCTCCCACCATCTCGCGGCAATGTCAACGTGAACGTGGAGCCCGCCCCAGCGGGACTCACGACCGTGAGATCGCCGCGCATGGCGCGGGCGAGCTGGCGGCTGATGGCGAGGCCGAGACCAACACCCCCATCGCGGGTCTGGAGCGCCGGTCGCGCCTGGACGAACGGCTCGAAGATCTGCTCGATCAGCTCCTCGGGAACGCCGACGCCGGTGTCGCGCACGGCGACGCGCACCATCCCGGCGTCCGCCTCCGCGCTGACGGCGATGGTCCCGCCCGCCGGCGTGAACTTGAGTGCGTTCGCGAGGAGATTCAGCACCACCTGGCGCGCCTTGTCCTCGTCCGCGGCGACCGCCAGGTCGTCGGCCACGGCACCCCTTTCGAGCGTGAGCGAGCGCTCCGCGAGCTGAGGACCGATCATGTCCAGCACGCTGTCGAGCAGCGAGTTCACGCGGACGCGCCGCGTCTGCAGCTCGATCCGGCCGGTGCCCCCCTTCGCGAACGCCAGCACGCCGCCGACGAGCGTGTTGAGATGGTCCTTGCTCCGCTGGATCTTGCGCAGATCCTCGACCATCTCGTCCGTCACCGGTCCGCGCACGCCCATCTCGATGAGCTGTGCGTACCCGCCGATCGCATTCAGCGGCGTGCGCAGCTCGTGGCTCATCGCGGCGAGGAAGTCGCTCTTGGCGCGATTCGCCTCGGTCGCTTCGGTTGTCACGCGTTTCAGCTCCGCTTCGTTCCGCTTGGCATCCTCGATGTCCGTGTTGGTGCCGAACCAGCGGAGCAGCGTACCCTCGGTGGACCGCTGCGCGGTGCCGCGCGCGAGGTGCCATCGATACTCGCCCGTGGCGCCGCGAAGCCTGAACTCGACCTCGTAGGGTTCGCCGGTGGACAGCGAGCGGGCCCAGTGCGCGGCGGCCAGCGGGAGGTCATCGGCGTGCACGTACGCCTGCCATCCGTCTGCGATCAGGGCACTGGCGGGTGCGTCGAAGTAGTTTTCCGCGCGCCGGTTCACGTAGTCGAGCGCACCATCGGGCGTCGCCGTCCATACCTGCACGGGACTCGCGTCGGCGAGAAATCGGTAGAGCGCCGCGCTCTCCTCGATGCGATACCGCGCGTTCACGGCGTCGGTGACATCCACGCCATGCGCCACGATCCCATCGATGACTACGTCCGGGCCGGTGAGTGGCTGATAGACGAAGTCGACGAAGACCTCCTCGGGATCCCCACCCGGCTGGCGCGCGAGCCGGACGGGAATCGCGCGTCCGACGAACGGCTCCCCGGTCGCGTACACGGCGTCGAGCAGCTGGATGAATCCCTGCTCTCGCAGTTCCGGCAGCGCTTCGATCACGGTCTTGCCGATGATGGACCCCCGTCCGACGAGGCGCTCGTACGCGCTGTTGGCGAACTCGAAGCGGTGCTCGGGTCCGCGAAGCACGGCGAGAAATGCGGGCGCCTGTGTAAACACGTCGCGCAGCCGGTGCTCGGCGCGCTCAGCCGCCTCGCGCGCGACCACCAGCTCACGCTCGGCGATGACTCGCGGCGTGGTCTCGGCGGCCGGGTTGAAGTAGGCAACGACCTGGCCGTCCTCGTCGCGGATCGGGCTCAGGGCGAAGGTGAAAAATGCCTCGCCGAGCGAGCCGTCGGCGCGATCCATCTCGAATCGCGCGTCTTCTTCGTACGTGGCCGTCGCGTGGAACATCGGCCCGATCACGGGCCATATCTCAGCCCAGACTTCGGCGCCCGGGCGTCCCAGGGCGTTCGGATGCTTCGAGCCGAGGACGGCTCGGTAGCCGTCGTTGTAGAGGAGCGTACGCGAGGGTCCGCACCACAGCAGGACCGGAAATGGCGAGGCGACGACCATGCGGACGGCCGTGCGCAGCGCCGGCGGCCAGAGTTCGGGCGGCCCGAGGGGCGTGCGCGACCAGTCCATGGCGCGGCATCGGCGCGCCATCTCTCCCTCGCCGGGAAAGAGCGACGAGAGGTCGTCCTGCACCTGTAGCTCCGTCCCCATTCCACCCCGCCGCCGTTGATCGCCCAACCTAACTCTGCCGGGGGATTAACGCACAAGCGGCCCGCGGCGTTCGCGAGCGGACTACGGGGTGGCGGCGCGGGTGGTCTTGACGGCCGCGATGTCCCGCTCCAGCCGCGCGATCTCCGCTTCGGCGGTCATGATGTTCGCGGCCAGCGACGCGTAACGCTCCGGCTCGAGCTCTCCGCCCGCACCCTTGGCGCGGTAGACGGCGAAGCCGAGGGAGGCCGCGGCCTCGTCGGCCCGTTGCTTGGCCCGATGCAGCTCGAGTCGCAGCTTGCCTTCGTCGAGCGCGCCCTGCGCTACCTGCCCCGCCTTGTCGAACTCGCGCTTCAGCGTATCCCAGATCGCCATGCCCGCCTCCATTAGGTGCTGCCGTTCGTACGCGCTGCCGTCGGGAAAGTTGCATCGGCCGGAAGGGGAAACGCAAAGGGCGCCCCGTCAGGGCGCCCTCTGTCTCACTCCACCCGACAGCCTATGCGGCCGTCGACGCGTCGTCGCGTGTGGGCGGATAGACGCTCACCTTCTGACGCGTCTTGCTCTTGTGCTCGAACTTCACGACGCCGTCGACGAGCGCGTAGATCGTGAAGTCGGTGCCGAGGCCGACGTTCTTGCCCGGATGCCACACGGTGCCGCACTGGCGCAGGATGATGTTGCCGGCGATGACCTTTTCGCCGCCGAACTTCTTGATCCCGCGGTACTTCGGGTTGCTGTCGCGGCCGTTGCGCGACGAGCCGACGCCTTTCTTATGAGCCATGGTATCCTCGCGTCAACCGAGCTTGATGGTATTGATCTTCACTTCCGTGAAGCCCTGCCGGTGTCCCTGCTTCTTGGCGTAGTTCTTCCGGCGCTTCATCTTGAAGACGATGATCTTGTCGCCGAGACCGTGCTTGACGATCTCGCCGGTCACCTTGGCGCCGGAGAGCGTCGGGACGCCGGTCACGACGTTCTTCCCGTCGTTGCCGAACAGGACGTCGTTGAACTCGATCTTCCCGCCTGCCTCACCAACGATGGTAGGGAAGCGATATTTCTTGCCCGACTCGACGCGGAACTGCTTGCCGCCGGTGCGGATGATTGCGTAGGACATGGGAATGGCTCGTGAGCGTGGGGCGTAGAGCCTAAGAAGTTAAACGGCGCGGGGTTAGCTGTCAACGGAGTCCCGGGCAGTGAATCCAGTCACCCGAGCGGCCGATGTGACGCGCTCGTGGTCCGCCTGGTTAGGCTCGTCGAACCATCACCATCACCATCACCATCACCATCACCATCACCATCAGCTCTCTGCCGCCTCTCGATCGCCTGCCGCGACTCACGCTCGCCACTGGACCTGTCCTGGTGGGCCGGTGACGCCACGGCTCCGCCTGGTCTCGCCCTCGGCACGCACGCCGGATGCCCCGGCCGACGCGGCCAGCGTCCAGACACGCAGTCTGCTCATCCACGCCGCGCGTGAGGGCGACGTGCGCGCCTTCGCGACGCTGGTGGACATGTACTATGCGCGCTGCCTCCGCTTCGCGATGCACATGCTCACGAGCCGCCGCGATGCCGAAGAGGTGGTGCAGGACACCTTCGTCCGGGTGTATCGGGCGCTCCCCTCGTACCGCGAGCAGGACGCGTTCGAGCCCTGGCTGTTCCGCATCCTCGGCAACCGCTGTCGCACGGCCGGCGCCAGGGAGCGTCGCCATGCCGAGGTGATGGAATACGGAGAGGTCCCGGAGCGGGCGATCGCGGCCAGGCACGATACGGAGATCGCATGGCGTGAGGAGATCGAGCGGGCGCTGTACTCGCTGCCGGCGGAGCAGCGGGAAGCTTTCCTGATGCGTCACGTGGAAGGGATGAGCTACGAGGATATGTGCACGGCGACAGGCGCCGGCCTGTCTGCGTTGAAGATGCGGGTGAAGCGTGCGTGCGACGCGCTGCGCCTCCGACTCACCGAGGTGGATGGTGTCTGATGAACAGGATGAACTGATCGAACGCATCGCGGGCCGTCTGCGGCCGCTGCCGGACGTGGATCCCGCGGCGACGGCCCGCGTACTGGTGGCCGTCGCCGCGGAGCGCGAGCGCGATCGTGAGCGCGCGGCCAGACGGCGTCCGGTTGTTCGGTGGCTGGGCGCCGCCGTCGTGGCGGCCACGCTGGTGACCGCGCTCATGCTCGGCCGCGATCGGCCGATCTCGACGGCCGCCGGCGTCGCGCGGAGCGGACAGCCGCCAGTGCTCGATACGCCCGCGACGGGCATGCCGGCGGCGACGCTGGCGCGGCGCGACGAGTCGGCGTCGGCGCGCCAGCCCGTGCAGCTCGTCTTTCGCGCGCCGAATGCGAAGCAGGTCAGCGTCGTCGGCGACTTCACAGGTTGGGATCCGACGCGCGCCGTCATGACGCGCGATTCGGGGAGCGGATTGTGGACGGTGACGCTGTCCCTGCCCGCCGGGCGTCACGTGTACGCCTTCCTGGTGGACGACTCCGTCTGGGTGCGCGATCCGCGCGCACCGGCGGCTCCCGACGCCGACTTCGGCCGTCCCGGCTCGGTGCTGCTCGTGGGGCGGCCATGAGCCAGCATCGTCGGTTTTTGCGCTGCGGGCTCGCGCCGATCGTCGCGGCCATCCTGGCAGGCGTTCAGTCGCGAGTCGCCGTTGCCCAGACGCCGGCCTTTGCCGCGACCGCGCCGGCGACCGCCGACACGACGATGGATGAAGCGCTCGCGCTGGTGATCGAGCGCGCACGTGCGCGCGGCATACCCGCGGAACCACTGTTCGCCAAGGTGCGCGAGGGGCGGCTCAAGCGGGCCGGCGCGCAGCGGATCCGCACCGCGCTCGGCGCGCTCGTGACCCGGCTCGACTCGGCGCGCGCCGCGCTGGGATCAGCGGCGAGCTCCGACGAGCTGGTGGCCGGCGCCGATGCGCTCGCGGCGGGCGCCGACGCCACTGCCGTGCGCGTCGTCAAGGCAGCGGCGGGCGGCCGGCCGGTGAGCGCTCCGCTCGGCGCGCTGGCGCAGCTGGTCGCGAGCGGCGTTCCGTCGATGCGCGCGAGCTCCATGGTGGTAGAGCTGCTGCGACGCAACGTCTCTCCCGCTCAAGTACTCGCCTTCGGCAACCTGGTGGAGTCGGATGTCGTCAGCGGGCTGCCCGCCGAGGAGTCGGCCCTGCTCCGCCTGCACTCGTTCGGATCGGGGGCGAATGGGGCAGCGACGTCGGTTGACGCCGCGCCCGTCACGTCCGGTAATTTGTCAGGGTCAACTGTGCCACCACCAACGAAGACACCGAGACGACGACCCTAGGTGACACTCGCAGCAGCAGGGGCATTCGGCGGCCTGCTCATCGCACTGGCGGTGGGCAGGCCGCTCGGCGCACAGGACCGCGCCACGCTGGAGCTCGGCGCGTCGTACGTCCGATTTCCCCAGGACTCCTCCGTCGTGGCCGGCCCCTCCGCGCGATGGTTCCTGAGCCGCGAGCGTGGGCGCGTGGCCATGAGCAGCGCCCTCTCCGGCCTGGTGAGCACCCAGGGTGCGAGCGCGTACCTGGAGCTTTCGAGCCGGTGGCTCGTGCCGCTGTCGCGTGGCTGGAGCGCGGAGCTTGGGGGTGAAGGGGATGGTCTGGTGGCCACCGGGTCACATGTGTCGCCGAACCGGTCGTCCACCGCGCTCGCGAGCGTGCGGCTCGTGCGCCCGATCGACGCCGGCGGCGTCTGGGCGCGAGGAACCGGCAGCGTCTCGGGACGCGAGGCCGGCGCATTGTGGGGCCGCGGCATCGACGTGGGCGCGTGGTGGCGCCAGCCCGGCCTGCAGCTCGTGGCGACGATCGACCGGGAGTGGAATGTGGCGCAGCTCTTCACCGGTCCAGGTCGCGAGGGCCTCGTGGGGTTGGTGCCGGTGCATTACACCGAAGCGAGCGTGGGAATGCTCGTCGAGCGTGATCACGCGTCGCTCGCGATGAGCGGGCTGGCGCGCCGCGATCCCGGAGCCGAGCGATTGATCGAGCCGGGCCTGAGCGCGACGGCCGCGTTCTGGGCGTCGCCGAACCGGGCAATCCTCGTGAATGTCGCGCGGCAGCTGCCGGATTTCGTGCACCGGGGCGACGCCGCGAACTCCCTCACGCTGAGCATTCGGCTCAACGAACTCTCGCCGGCGGCGACGCGCGCGGCCCGGGCGCGCCCGATCCTGCAGATCGGCGACGTGGACTCGCTGGCGAGTGCCGCGGGCGATCTACCGCGCCGCGCGTTGCGGGTGCGTGCGCCCACCGCACGGCGCGTGGAGATCATGGGCGACTTCACCGCATGGGAGCCGGTGGAGCTCACGGTCGACGGCGAAGTGTTCACCGGTACCTTCGCGCTCTCGACCGGTA
>JBBQDE010000094.1:0-8371 GCA_038319425.1 Gemmatimonadales bacterium | reverse complement strand
GGCAGTCCTTCAGCGGAAACTCGGAACCGTCGGCATAGTGGTGATGGGTGAGCATGTGCATCTCCTTGCCCATCATCTCGCGATTGGTGTAGCCGAGCAGGCGCGATGCCGCTTCGTTGATGAAGATTGTCCGCCCCAGATGATCGAGGAAGTAGACACCGTCGTCGATCGCGTTGAGCACCTGCGCGGTTCGGCCGTGCAGAAGCTGCAGGGCGTCGGCGACGATGACATCGATCGAGGCCGGGGTGTCGGTGTTCAATTGGGGCATGAGATCAGTGTGAGGAGGAAGGCATCAAATGCAAGAGACGCCCCACGCTCCCTCCCGCTGGCATTCTCCGCGAGCACCGGCGAGCTTGAGGCCATGACTGCTCGCCCATGGATTCTCGCCGAAAGCACCTGGAGGACCGTCGTCGCCACTCCCTACGAGGTGGCGGTGCTGCCGTGGGGGGCAACGGAAGCGCACAACTATCATCTCCCCTACGCCACCGACACCATCCAGTGCGATGCGCTCGCGGCGGAAGCGGCGCGCCGCGCGTGGGAGCGCGGCACGAAGGTCGTGGTGCTGCCGACGGTGCCGTTCGGCGTGAACACCGGGCAACTCGACATCAAGCTGTGCCTGAACATGAATCCGGCGACGCAAGCCGCGCTGCTGGCCGACCTGGTGAACGCGCTGGAAGTGCAGGGCGTATACAAGCTCGTGATCTTCAACGGACATGGCGGGAACGACTTCCGGCAGATGATCCGCGAGCTCCAGCCGCGCACGCAGGTCTTCCTTTCCTCCATCAACTGGTACAAGATCGGCGACGCGAAGGCGATCTTCACCGACCTCGGCGACCATGCGGGGGAGCTGGAGACGAGCGTGATGATGCACGTGGCCGGCGACATGGTGCGCCCGCTCGCGGAGGCTGGCGACGGACGAGAGCGTCGCTGGTCGATCGGGGGATTGCGGGAAGGATGGGCGTGGGCGCCACGGCGCTGGACGCAGGTGAGCGCCGACACGGGCACCGGCAATCCGACGCTCGCCACCCCGGAGAAGGGTGCGCGCTACGCGGAGCTGGTGACGTCGAAGGTGGCGGATTTCCTGGTGGAGCTGGCGGCGGCCGACGCTGCCGCCCTGTACATCGACTGATCGCGCGATGACCGCTCCCGTCTCCTCCACACCGCCCACCAGCTCCGTCATCCGGCCCGCGTTGGGACTGCTCGCCGGGCTGGGAATCACGGCGCTCATCGTCGGGCCAGGGATCATCATCGCCACGCTGGGCATGCTGCGCGGTATCGACGCGACGACCTTTCGCCCGTCGCCGGCGAACTTCGTCGTCTACCTGGTGATCAATGCGGTCGGGGCGTTCGCCGGCGGGTTCGCCACGGCGCGCGTCACGGCGGGCCGCTCCTTCTATACGGTCTTCCTGCTCGCGCTCGTGCTGTTCATGTCGGCGATGGTCACGGTGCTGCGCGCGCACGACCCGGCGCAGGCCGGCCCGCGGTGGTACACCGTCGGGCTGGCGATCGTTGTCCTCACCGCCTCCCTCACGGGCGGATTCATCGAACGCCGCCGCGAGGCGGGGCGCTGACCACGACGTCGAGACGAGCATGCCCATGCCGAAGGAGTACCGGGATGCGCTGATCGCGAAGCACGCGCGCGCCGAGCGCGAGGCGCGACGCGACACGCGCCGCGAGATGCTGCGCGTGATGGCGATGATCGTCTTCTGGGTCGCGTGCGGGCTCTTCCTCATCGGCATGGCGCTGCACGTCACCGACCACACGATCGGGATGGCCTTCTGGTGGGCCGGTCACATCGTGTGGATTGCCGGGGTGGCGAGCGCGATTCACTCAGGGTATCGGCGCGGCGAAGCGCGCGGCGACTGGTGAGCGGAGTGATCACACGATGAAGACGCTCTGGAACGAGACGAATCGGCGCGAGCTGGATGCGCGCATCGTGCGCCTGACGCCCACGACCCCGCCGTTGTGGGGCCGGATGAATGCGCCACAGATGGTCGCGCACCTGGCGGAGGCGGTGCGCATGGCGACGGGCGAGACCCCAATCGCGACGCGGAAAACCGCGTTCCGCTATCCGGTGATCAAGCACCTGCTCGTGTACTTCGTCCCGATGCCCAAAGGGCTGCCCACCGCCCGCGAGCTGCAGCGGGCGCCCCGAGCGTGGGACATCGAGGTCGCGGACCTGCGCGGCATGCTCGAGCAGTTCGCGGCGCGCGACCGGACGTCGTCCTGGCCGCCGCACCCCGCCTTCGGCCCACTCGGCGCGCACGCGTGGGGCGTCCTCACGCTCCGCCACTGCGATCACCACCTGCGGCAGTTCGGCGTGTGAAGAACATCGACTGGCCGCTCGCCGGAACGCTGGCGGTCGTATTCGTCGTGACGTCGCTCGTGCGGTGGCGCTACTTCATGAAGCGGAAGCGCCGGAAACCGTGAGTCCCGCGCGTCACCCGCCGACGGGTCCCAACGGCTCCTCGGGCGGCGGCGGCCCTTCCACGGCGCTGGAGCCCTTCGACTTGCCGAAGATCCAGCGCACGAACCACACGATGAGCACGATCGGCAGCAGGACCTTCACGGCGAGCAGGCCGAGGCCCAGCACGAGGCCGAGCAGCAGGAGCATCATGCCGCCGAAGGCGAGCACGAACAGGATCGGCAAGCCCACTACGCCGAGCAGCAGGAAGATCGGCGCTCCGAGGACGCCGAGCACCGCCAGCAGCGGCAGCCCCACGAACTTGAGGACGCCGCCGATCGGCACGAGCACCAGGAGGAGGGTGGCGAGCATCCCGCCCACGGTGCGGCCGACGACGAACCGCAGGGCGAGACCCTTCAGCAACAGCCACATCGGGAGCTCCGTCGGGGGTGACCTGACAAGGCGCGCCATCGTCCAGGATGGCATCACCGATGATCTCCGTACGCGTGGGCCCCGACCAGGTTTCGCCACCATGAATGCGACCGCTCGCCGCATCCTGACCGTCGCGCTGTTCTTCTGGGGCGCGTATGACCTCGCGCATCCCGGACGCGGCACGCTGCTCGACGGCGTGGACCTGGCGATTCACGAGACCGGCCATCTGGTATTCAATCCGTTCGGCGAGTTCATCGGATTCGCCGGTGGAACGCTGTTCCAGCTCATCATGCCACTGCTCTTCGCCGGCTACTTCTGGCGGCGAGACGACCAGCACGCGGCGAGCGTCGCGCTCTGGTGGGTGGCGCAGAACCTCGGCAACGTGGCCACGTACGCGGCCGACGCGCGGGCGCAGGAACTGCCTCTGGTCGGCGGCGGGGAGCATGACTGGGCGTACCTGCTCGCGAGCACCGGCCAGCTCTCCCACGATCAGGGAATCGCGCACGCGATCCGCGCGACCGGCGTGATCCTGCTGGTGGGTTCCAGCGTATGGGGGCTCATCGCGGCATCACGTCCCGTGCGCGACGAGACGCTCACCTCCGCATCACCCGCATGACCGTCATCCTACGCACGGCCGGCCTGCTCGTTCTCTCGAACGTGTTCATGACCTTCGCGTGGTACGCGCACCTGAAGAATCTGAGCGGCCGTCCGTGGCTCGTCGCCGCGTTCGTCAGCTGGGGAATTGCGCTGTTCGAATACCTGCTTCAGGTGCCGGCCAACCGGATCGGGTACACAGCGCTGTCGCTCGGCCAGCTGAAGATCATGCAGGAAGCGATCACCCTCGCGGTGTTCGTTCCGTTCGCCTTCTTCTACATGAAGCAACCGCTCCGCCTCGATTTTCTCTGGGCGGCGCTCTGCATTCTCGGCGCGGTGTACTTCATGTTCCGCGGCCATCCCGTGGCCTGACCAGCGCGTCGCCCTACGCGTCGAGCGTGGGGAACGGACGCGCCTTGCTCCGGGCCTGGGTGCGTCGCACCAGCTTCACGGCCGTGGGGCTGAGGTCACCCAGTGCCGCCTCGTGCGCGCGCAGCAGCGCGGAGCTGGACGCGGCCAGCGGCGTGAGGCGCTGGCGACGCAGCCGCACATAGTTGAGCCGCAGCAGCCAGATCGCCCGGTGCGCATCGGTCGCCATCATCGGCACGAAGGTGGCCCAGCCCGACGTCGGCGCGAACTCGACGGCGGTCCCGCCTTGCGCGGGACACTGGATTCCCGCCACCTCGAGGGCATACTCTGTACCTCTCGCCTGCCCGTTCCCCGACCCTGCGAATCGAATGGCCGTCCGCTCCCGTCGCACTCCGGTGTATCTCGCTCTGCTCGCGTTCGCCGCGCCCTTTTCGCCTGCTGCTGGGCAATGGACCTCGCTTCCCAGTCCGACGGACGCCGAGTTGCGTGGGCTCAGCGTCGTGTCGCCGAGCGTCGTGTGGGCGAGCGGACAGCGCGGCACCGTCATACGCACCATCGATGGGGGCCGCCGCTGGAGGCGCGACACGATCCCCGGCGCCGCCGGACTGGACCTGCGGGCGATCGCCGCGACGTCGTCGCAGGTGGCGCACGCGATCAGCATTGGCGATTCGTCCCGCATCTATCGGACGACGGATGGGGGACGAACCTGGTCCCGGCGATGGTCGGCGACGCGCAAGGGCACCTTCCTCGACGCGATCCGGTTCTGGGACGCGCGCCACGGCATCGCGATGAGCGATCCCGTGGATGGCCGCTTTCTCATCCTCACGACGAGCGATGCCGGCGAGAGCTGGCAGGACGTGCCGGCCGATCGGATCCCGCCGGCGATCGCGGGCGAGGGCGGGTTTGCGGCGAGCGGCAGCTGCCTCACGGTGTTGGGGGGAGCACAGGCGTGGTTCGCGAGCGGCGGCGGCGCGGTGCCGCGTGTGTATCGATCGCTCGATCGCGGCCGCACCTGGACCGTGCACGACACGCCGGTCCGCGCCGCTGTGGGGTCGGCGGGGGTGTTCTCCATCGCGTTCCGCGATGCGCGACATGGCGTGATCGCCGGGGGCGACTACCAGAGGCCCAACCTGCGCGGCCGCAACCTCGCACGGACCAGCGACGGCGGCGCCACGTGGTCGCTCGTGGACAGCACTGTATCGCCAGCGGGCTACCGATCCGCGGTCGCCTATGTGCCGGGGCTCAGCGGTGCGCTGGTGTCGGTCGGCCTGAGCGGCACCGACGTGTCGCGCGACGACGGCCTGTCGTGGCGGCCGGTGGACAGCGTGGCGTACAACAGCGTGGCGTTCGCGAGCCGGGATCGCGGTTGGGCGGTTGGGCCGAAGGGACGCATCGCGCGGTGGGCCGAGAGGTGGCACGGGGAAAGGACCGTCGCGCTACCGCTACCGCACCTGCCGCGTGCACAACGCTCAGGGCTTCCACTTCCCTTCGACTCGGTGCTCGCCCGGTAGCAGGAGAGGTGGGAGCCACGAGCCAGGAGCGATGAGCAGTGGGCAATAAGTACGGGTGACTCATTGCTCATGGCTCTCCGCCTGCCGTCAGCGTTTCCCGTTCACCGTTCACCGTTCACCGTTCACCGTTCACCGTTCACCGTTCACCGTTCACCGTTCACCGTTCACCGTTCACCGTTCACCGTTCACCGTCAGCCGTTAATGCCCCAGCACCTTGTGCGGCGTGTAGTGCTCCTCGAGCGCCGCGCACTCTTCCGCCGTCAACACCAGCTCCACCGCGGCGACGGCGTCCTGGAGCTGTGCGAGCTTCGTGGCGCCGACGATCGGTGCGGTGACGGCGGGGCGTGAGAGCAGCCACGCGAGACCGACCTGCGCCATGCTCACGTTGCGCGCCGCCGCGACGCGCTGTACGGCGTCCACCACGGCCCAATCCACCTGCCCGGTGTACATCGCGTCGGCGAAGGTGTCGGTGCCGGCGCGGGTCGTCGCCTTCGCCTCGCTGGCCGGACGTGGTCGTGCGAGAAGCCCACGCGCGAGCGGCGACCACGGAATGACGCCGAGCCCTTCGTGCGCGCAGAGGGGAATCATCTCGCGCTCCTCCTCGCGATAGAGAAGGTTGTAGTGGTTCTGCATCGAGACGAAGCGCGCCCACCCGTGCCGCTCCGACGTGGAGAGGGCCTGCGCCAACTGCCAGGCGTATCCGGAGCTCGCGCCGATGTAGCGCACCATGCCCCGTGCGACGAGATGCTCGAGCGCGCCGAGGGTCTCGTCGACCGGCACGTCGGCGCTGAAGCGGTGGATCTGATAGAGGTCGATCGTGTCGAGCCCCAGTCGCTTCAGGCTCGCCTCGCAGCCCTGCACGATGTGCTTGCGCGACAGGCCGCCCATGTTCGGCCGGTCGCTCATGGGAAAGTTGACCTTGGTGGCGACGACGATCTCGTCGAGCCGGGCGAACTTGCGCAGGGCACGGCCGGTGATCTCCTCGCTCACGCCCAGCGAGTACATGTCGGCCGTATCGAAGAAGGTGATGCCCGCTTCGAGGGCGGCGCGGAAGAACGGCTCGGCGGCGGCCTCGTCCAGCACCCAGGGGCGCCAGTGCGGGTCGCCGTAGGTCATGGTGCCGAGGCAGATCCGGGAAACGGTAAGGCCCGTGTGGCCGAGCGGGGTGTAGCGCATGAGCAGCACCTGTGTCGAGGTCGTGCGACGGACGGACGGATCGTGCGGGGCCGAGTCGCGGTCGTAGAGTGAGCAAGGTAAGAAGAACGCGGTTGCTGGGTGCGGTCCGTACCTTGCCCGCAAGCACGCTGCGTCTCGATCGTTACCGAGCTCGTTTGCGATCGCGACGGGGCCTGGACCAGGATTCCCTGGTACGCCCTGATCCAATTTTCGCGGCCTCGTTCCGGCCGCCTGAACCCTCGGCCCCCTTCCCGGAAACAATGCGTGTACTCACGATTCGGACGCTGCGCATCGCAGCGACCGGCCTCGCGCTCGTTGCCTGTGACGTCGGTAACCTGGTTACGGCACCGAAAGTGGTGCCTGTGGTGGGAACGTCGCGCTTCGTCGCGCCGCTGGACCCCGCCGGCGTTCGCATCAGCGAGTTCCACTACGACAATCCCGGCACCGACGCGAACGAAGCGATCGAGATCTCGGCGCCAGTCGGCACCAACCTCGATGGCTGGAGCGTCGTCCGTTACAACGGCAGCGTCCCAGGCGCGGCGGTCGTCTACACGTCGCCCGGGAAGCCGACCTTGACTGGCATTTCCGTCCTCGCGCCCCCGACGGCGTGCGGCAACCGTGGCGTGGTCGTGCTCAATTATCCGCAGGACGGACTGCAGAACGGCGGCAACGACGGCTTCGCGCTGGTCAATGGCGCTGGTGAGGTGGTGGAGCTGCTCTCGTATGAGGGGGTGTTTACGGCCTCGAACGGTCCGGCAGCCGGCATGACCTCGACCGATGTCGGCGTGGCGCAGTCGGGTGCGACGATCGACGCCACGACGTCCATCCAGCGCATCTACAACGCGACGGCCGGCACGTTCAGCTGGCAGAAGCAGAACAGAACCTTCGGCAGCTGCAACGACGACAACTCGGGCGCCGTCACGCCGCCGCCGCCCGCGGTCGCGAGCGTGATCGTGTCGCCACCGACCGCGACGATCGTGGTCGGCGCAACGCAGACGTACACGGCGAAGGCGTACGACGCGGCGGGCGCGGAGATCTCCGGCACCTCCTTCACGTGGAGCAGCTCGGCGACGGCGGTGGCCACCGTGGATCCGGCGAGCGGCGTCGCAACGGGCAGGAGCGCGGGCGATGCGCGTATCATCGCGACGACGGCGAACGGCAAGACCGGCGACGGCGGGCTCCACGTGAACGAGCCGACTCCACCTCCCGGCGTTCCGAACATCCGGTTCAGCGAGATTCACTACGACAACACCGGCACGGACGTCAACGAAGCGATCGAGATCGAAGGTCCGACGGGTGTTGACCTCACTGGCTGGAGTGTCGTGCTGTACAACGGCACGGCCAGCAGCACGCCCGGTGGACCGCCCGCGGGTTCCGTCTACGGCACGACCACGCTCGGCGGCGCCCTCACCGGCTCGTGCAGCGGCCGAGGGATGATCGTCGTGCACTATCCGCAGGACGGCCTGCAGAACGGCGGGAGCACGACACCAGCGGCGGACGGGTTCGCGCTCGTCGACGCGAGCGGGACGCTCGTGGAATTCCTTTCCTATGAAGGGACGGTGGTCGGCTTCGACGGGCCCGCGGCGGGCGTGACGTCCACCGACATCGGCGTGGCCGAGGGGAGCAGCACCGCCACGACCCAGTCGCTCGGCCGCAGCAACGACGGCGCGACATGGCGCGTCTCGTCGCCCAACAGCTTCGGGTTCGTCAACGCGTGCGGCGCGCCGCCCGCGCCCGCGACGTCCATCTCGTTCAGCGGCCGCGATCCGGTGAGTGATCCGCCCCTGCCGATCGGGTTCGAGGCGCAGATCTTCGCGACCTACAAGCGGGACGGCGCGATCGTCACGACGACGATCACCTGGACGTCCGACACACCGTCGATCGC
>JBBQDE010000093.1:0-8436 GCA_038319425.1 Gemmatimonadales bacterium | reverse complement strand
GCGTAATGCTGAACGTGGATTCCCCGACCGATAGAGAGGCGCAAGCCTCATCGGAGGAGCTCGGCCACCAGGGCGTATGACCGCTCGGCCGCGCCGAGTCCCGCGTGCACGACAGCGCGCGCCGCTCGGCCGGCGGCGACGCGCTCCGATGGCGCGTCGAGCCAGCGCTCGAGCGAGCGCTGAAGCGAGCCGGCGTCGTCGGCCGGCAGCGCGGCGTCGGCGTCGATGAGCAGGCGCGCGTCGCGGGCGCTGGCATACCGCGGGCCGAACAGGACCGGCGCGCCGAAGGCGGCCGGCTCCAGCACGGAGTGCAGTCCGGCGGCGTGGAACGCGCCACCGACGTACGCCACGTCGGCCAGCGCTTAGAGGTCGCCGAGGACGCCGACGCGATCCACGATCACGATGTCGGCATCCGTCGCGCCGGCGCTCCCGATCCTCGCCTCGCGCAGGCCCGCGCCGCGCGCCCAGCTCTCGATTGGCGCGACGTGCGCCTGCGTCGGCTCGTGCGGCGCGATGATCAGACGCGCACGGCGGGCAGGCGCGACGCGGGCCCACGCGGGCAGCAACATCGCTTCGTCAGCGGGCCAGGTGGACCCCGCGACGAGGGTCAACCGCTCACTGCCGAGGCTCGCCAGCAGTGCGCTCGCACGGTCGACACGCTGGGCTCGCGCCCACACCTGATCATATCTCGTGTCACCGGTAACGGAGACGAGGCGAGGCAGCACGCCCATCGCCACGAGACGATCGGCGTCGTCCGTGCTGATCGCGCCGACGCGGTCGAGACGCGCGTATGCCTCGCGCAGCAGGGCGCCGGCAAGACCCGAGCGTCGCGACGACGTGGCGGCGAGCGTGGCGCTCACGAGACCGAGCCGGGTGCCGCGCCGCGACGCCTCGCGGGCCAGCGTCGGCCACACGTCCAGCTTGCTGAACACGAGCGCCGTTGGCGACAGGGACGCGAGGGCGGCGCGCATGTCAGCCGTGGCATCGAACGGCAGGACGTCGCAGAAATCGACGTCGAGCGAGTGCGCAAAGGCGCGCGCGCTGGGCGAGTAGTAGGTGTAGGCGAGCTGGGGGAACGGACTGCGCTCGCGTGCGAGGTCGAGCACCGGCCGCGCCTGAAGCCCCTCGCCAACGCTCGGGGCGTGCATCCAGAGCAGGGGCCGCGTACCATCGCGCGGGAACGCGGCGAAGCGTGACACGACGCCGCGCCGCGCCGCGAAGGTGGCGACCAGCTTGTGGTCCGACGCCGGGGCGACGACGGCGAGCGCGCGGGCGAGCCGCGCGACTCCCTCGTACCCCAGCGCGAGCGCGGGATTCATCGCGTCGCGCCAGCCTCGAGGCGCGGCGGCCTACCTGGTGCCGCGCGCCTTCGCGATCGCCGCCTCGATGGCGACGCGGAACGAGTCCACCGGATAGGCGCCTTCCAGCTTCCGGTCGCCGATGAAGAACGTCGGCGTGGACTGGACGCCCGCGCTCGTGCTGCGATCGCGATCGGCATCGATGAGTGCCGCGGTGGCGTGCGACGTCATGCATTGCTGCCACGCAGAGTGGTTCACCCCAGCCGCAGCGGCGAGCGAGTCGAACGTCGGCACGGGATTCTCGACGCCCGCCCACCGTGGCTGCGAGACGAACAGCGATTCGTGCAGCGGCCAGAACTTGCCCTGCACGGACGCGCACATCGCCGCTTCCGATGCGGCGCGCGCATTCTTGTGGATGCTGGCGAGCGGGAAGTTGAGATAGGCGAGGCGTACCTTGCCCGTCTGCACGTACTCCTTGTCGATGGCGGCGAACGACTCGTCGTGCCACTGCTTGCAGTAGGGGCACTGGAAGTCGCTCACCTCCACCAGCCAGATGGGCGCGCGGTCCGAGCCTCGGATCCGACCGCGATCGGCGGCCGTGCTCACGGAGTCGGTGAGCCCGGTCGCCATGCCGCTGCCGGCGGCGGACGATCCCGCCGCCGTGGCGGACGCTGGCGTGCGCGCGGCTGGCGTGGCTTCGGAGCGGGCGCAGGCGCCGATGGACGCGACGAAGGCGAGCGTGCCGAGAAGGCGAACGGAGAAGCGCGGCATGGGAGAGCGGGATGAGGGTGGTGGCCGAACGACCGAAAGCTAATGCCGCCCGGGGCACCGGAGCGAACCAGAGCGACGCGCGTCTGCCCCGACGGTGCGCCGGGCGCTATCGTTGGGACAGGCCGTTGCCCAGCCGGATCGACTCTCACACCTCGAGATGCTCTCACATTTCGCCGGACGCGCGCTTCTGGGCGCGCTGGTCCTGGTCCAGGCCGGCCCGCAGATCCCCGCGCCGCAGGGTCTGGTGAACGACTTCGCGGGTGCGCTGCCGGCGGCGTCGATCGCCCGCCTGGAGCGGATCGCGCAAGACGTCCGCGACAAGTCGAAGGGGGAGATGGCCATCGTCACGCTCCCCGACCTGGCGGGACGCGCGCCGTCCGATGTGGCGCTGCGGATCGGCCGCGAGTGGAAGGTCGGCAACATGGCGGCGATCGGTGACCGGTCGCGGAACGCGGGCGTGGTCATCCTCCTGGTGCCGAAGGAATCGTCGAGCGACGGGCGCGGCTACTGCCGGGTGGAGACGGGGCAGGGCGCCGAAGGGTTCATCACAGATGCGACGTCGGCCGAGATCTGCCGCGAGGCGACGTCGGCGTTCCAGCAGCGCGACTATGGATCCGGCCTTGAGCTCGTGACGCTCCGCGTGGCGCAGCGGTTCGCGCAGGAATTCGGCTTTGCGCTCGACACGTCGCTGCAGGCGCCGGTGATGCGCGCTCCGGCGCGGCAGGCGTCGCGGGGCGGTGGCATCAACCCGGTGTTTCTGCTCATCCTGCTGTTCGTGGTGCTGTCGCTGCTCGGCGGCGGACGGCGCCGCGGCTGTGGCGGATGCCTGCCGATCTTCCTGCCCATGGGCGGGTTCGGCGGCGGTCGCGGGGGCGGATGGAGCGGCGGCGGCTTTGGCGGCGGTGGCGGCGGCGGTTTCGGCGGCTTCGGTGGCGGCGGCGGGTTCAGTGGCGGCGGCGGCGGCTCCTCCTGGTAAGGGCGATATGGCGACGATGACTCTCGACGACCTCGTGACCCAGCTGCGGTCCGCGTACGGCACCCACCTGTCGACGGTGGTGCTGTATGGATCAGCGGCGGCCGGCGAGCACATTCCCAAGCAGTCCGACTACAACGTGCTGGTGCTGCTCGACCAGGTCGAGCCGGCGACGCTGTCGGCCGCGTCGGCAGTGGCGAAGGCGTGGCGGGACGCCGGCAATCCGCCGCCGATGACGATGACCGACAGCGAGTGGCGGCGGTCGTCGGACGTGTTCCCCATGGAGTACGCCGACATCCTCGAGCGGCATCGCGTGCTCCATGGCTCGGCGCCGTTCGACGGCATCACGGTGTCGCGGGAGAACCTGCGGCTGCAGCTCGAGCAGCAGGTGCTGGGCAAGCTGCTGCAGCTGCGGCAGGGGGCGCTCCTCGCCGGCACCGACGCCAAGCGGCAGGTCGAGCTGATCGCGGCGAGCCTCAGCACGATGATGGTGCTGTTCCGCGCCGTCCTGCGTTTGCATGGAGAGACGCCGGCCGGCGACAACGTGTCGCTCGCGCAACGCGTCGCCACGCTGGCGGGGCTCGACGCCACGCCGTTCGCGCGCGCAGTGCGACATGTCCGCGGCGAGAGCAAGCTCTCCGGCGCCGAGGCCGGCTCGGTGCTGGCGGGCTATCTCTCCGGCATCGCGCGACTCAACGCGTACCTCGACCGCTACACATCGGCGCCGTGACGCCCTCCCTTCGGCGCTGCCCCGAGCGCATCTTTCTCCGAATCTCACTCCAGCTCATCAAGGAACGGATCCCATGACACGTCGATGGCTCGCTTTCCTGCTCCCGCTCGTCCTCACCGGGTGCGGGTACAACAGCATCCAGACGCTCGACGAACAGGCGAACGCGGCGCAAGGACAGATCGAAGTGCAGCTGCAGCGGCGCGCCGACCTGATTCCCAACCTCGTGGAAACGGTGAAGGGGTTCGCCAAGCAGGAGCTCGCGGTATTCGGCGAGGTGGCGCGCGCACGCGGTGGCCTGCTGGGCGCGGTGCAGAGCAAGGATCCCGAGCAGATGGCGACCGCCAACGCCACGATGACGGGCGCGCTGGGCCGCCTGCTCGCCGTGTCCGAGGCGTACCCGCAGCTCAAGAGCGATCAGGGCTTCCTGAAGCTCCAGGACGAGCTGGCGGGCACCGAGAACCGGGTCGCCGTGTCGCGCACCGACTACAACGCCGCGGTGCAACAGTACAACACGCTGATCAAGACCTTTCCCACCGTGCTGACGGCGAAGGTGACGGGTGCGAAGGAGAAGAAGTACTACCAGGTCGCGAACGCGGCGAACCGCGACGCGCCATCGGTGAACTTCGGCGATCCCGCTGCGCCGAGCACTCCGCCGCCGAGCAGGGCTCCGGCAAAGCCGTGAGGAAAGGTGAAGGGTGAAAAGGTGAAAAGGTGAAAAGGTGAAAAGGTGAAGAGGTGAAAAGGTGAAAAATGAAAAGGGCACACCAGACTCGGCTCGGTGTGCCCTTTCGTTCTCACTTTTTCACTTTCTCACTTTCTCACTTTCTCCCTTTCTCACTTCCTTTGGAAACAACGGTTTGCCCTTCTTCACCTTCCAGCCGGTGGCGTCGAGCCTCGGCAGATCATCGAAGCGCTGGTCGGAGACGGCGCCGGGCGCGCCGAGCTGGGTCCAGAGCTCGGCGGCCTTGCCGGGCATGAACGGGGCGAGGCACACGGCCTGTCGCGCAAGCTGGCGCATGAGCGAGGCGAGCGTCGTCTCGAGATCACCGCGCAGGGCGGGATCCTTGGCCAGCTTCCACGGCGCCTGTCGGTCCACGTACTCGTTGCCGCGCACCACGCTCTGCCACACCGTCTTGAGCGCCTCGTGCAGCAGGAAACCGCGCGAGCCGTCCAGCGCGGCGTGATAGTCGAGCAGCTCCGCCGCGTCCTCGTCGTCCACGCGCGTACGCGCGCCCGACGGCACCACGCCGTCGAAGTAGCGCTCGACCATGGAGATCGCGCGGCTGGCGAGATTCCCCCACGCGTTCGCGAGGTCGGCGTTGTAGCGGTCCTCGAACCGTTCCCACGAGAAGCTTCCATCCGAATCGAACGGGATCTCGCGCAGCAGGAAGTAGCGAAACGCATCCGCGCCGTACTTGCCGATCGCTTCGTCGAGATCGAGGCGCACACCAGCGGACTTGCTGAACCGTTCGCCGGCGAGCAGCACGAAGCCGTGGCCCCACACCCGCTCGGGCAGCGGAATCTGCGCCGCCTCCAGCATGGCCGGCCAGATGATCGAATGGAAGCGTGTGATGTCCTTCCCCACCACGTGCAGCTGCGCGGGCCATCGATCGCCCCACTCGCCTTGCGGAAAGCCCGTGGCGGTGAGGTAGTTGGGCAGCGCGTCGAACCAGACGTAGGTGGTCTGCACCTCGCCCGAGCTGAGGGGCACGGGGAAGGGGATGCCCCACTTCAGCCGCGAGCGGCTGGCCGACACGTCCTCGAGGCCGCGCTCGATGAGGGCGAGCATCTCGTTGCGGCGGCTCTCCGGCTGGAGGAACTGGGGATGCTCCCTGATGTGATCGAGGAGGAAGCCGCTGTAGGCGCTGAGGCGAAAGAACCAGTTGCGCTCCTCGACCCACTCCAGCTCTCGCGTCGGATGGAGGATGCACTTGCCACCCACGATCTCGGCGTCCTGCTTGAACGCCTCGCAGCCGACGCAGTAGTACCCCGCGTACGATTTCTCGTAGAACGCCTCCGGCGAGCGGTCGAAGATCCGCTGGATGAGCGCCTGCACGCCGATGCGATGCATCTGATCGGTCGTGCGGATGAACTGGTCGAAGGAGATGCCGAGGCGCGACCACATCGCGCAGAAGACGTCGGCGAGCGAGTCCACGAGCGCCTGCGGCGCGACGCCCTGCTGTGCCGCGGTCTGCTCGACTTTCTGCCCGTGCTCGTCCATCCCGATGAGGAAGTGGACGTCGTCGCCGCGCAGGCGACGGTATCGCGCGATGACGTCGGCGCCCACTTTCTCGTAGGCGTGACCGACGTGCGGGTCGCCGTTGGCGTAGTCGATCGCGGTCGTGAGGAAGTATCGGCTCACCGAGGCTCCGTCGGGTCGCCATCGCCGGGCGGTGCTGTGTCCGGCGCACCCGGCGGTGCGCTTCCGCCACCCGGGCGGTTGCGGCGCCCGCCGCGCCGGCCGCGGCGGCGCTGGGTGCGCTTCTCCGCCTCGGCGCCACTCGCCTCGGATGGCTCGGGTGCGGCCGGTGCCAGGGCGTCGCCGCTTGCGTTCACCACCGGCGCCTCGCTCGCCACGGGCCGAGGCGTGCGCGGCGTCTCCTCGCGCGTGCTCGGGCGCGGGGCTGCCGGCGCGCGCGGCGCGCGGGTCAGGGTGGCTTGCCGTGGCGGCGGCGGCGCGGCGCGAACGACAGGACGCTCCTCCGTGACGAGGTTGTCCAGATCCATCGGCTCGTCGACGACGTCGTCGGCGGGTGTATCGCTGTCGCGCGCCGCCACTTCGAGCGCAGCGGACAGCGGGTCGCCGGCGGCCGTCATCTCCTCACGCAACTCGCCCAAGGGGATGGTGCGCATGTCGCCGTCGACTCCCCGGAGCGTGACACGCTCACGAAAGATGTCGTTGGCGATCACCTTCTCCTCGCCGCGCGACGACTTCACGACCTTGCCTTCCTTGGGATACTTCCGGCGGCTCTGGACGTAGAACTCGTGCTCGTAGCGCAGGCAGCACATCAGTCGCCCGCACGCGCCGGAGATCTGCGACGGATTGAGCGAGAGCCGCTGGTCCTTGGCGACGCCGAGGTTGACGGGACGCAACTCCGGCAGCCAGGACGCGGAACAATACTGACGGCCGCACCTGCCGATGCCGTCCAGCCGCTTGGCTTCGTCGCGCACGCCGATCTGCTTGAGCTCGATGCGCGTGCGGAACATGGACGCCAGCTCGCGCACCAGCGTGCGGAAGTCGACGCGCTTCTCGGCCGTGAAGTAGAACGTGAGCTTCTTCCGGTCCCACTGCCATTCGGCGTCGGTCATCTTCATGACCAGCGCGTTGGCCTTCACGCGCTCCATCGCCTTGCGGCGCGCGTCGTCGTCGCTGGCGCGCAGCTCGCCATGACGGCGGATCTCCTCCGTGCTGGCGATCCGCTTCACGGGCCGCGTGGGCGGGGCGCCAAACAAGCCGTGCGGCACCTTCGCCGAGCGCTGCTCGGCCTCGGCACCGACGGCGAGCACGCGTCCGAGATCCTCGCCACGGTCGGCGTCGACGATCACCGCCGCGGACCGCGGCGGCGCATCATCGGCTTCCCAGAAGAAGAACTCCTTGCGGTTGCCCTTGAACGCGACCTCGACCAGGAGCGGCACGCTACTCGACGTATTGCCCCATCCGCAGGAACTTCTCGCGGCGGCGGCGGGTGAGCTTGTCCGGCTTCAGCCGGCGCAGGTCGTCGAGCTGGCGGAGCAGCACTTCCTGAAGGGCGGCGGCGGTCACTTCGTGATTCGCATGCGCGCCGCCCGGCGGTTCGGGAACGATCTCGTCAATCACGCGCAGCTCGAACAGGTCGGGTGCCGTGATGCGGAGTGCCGTGGCGGCACGCTCGCGGTTCTCGAGCTTGCCGTCCTTCCACAGGATGGCGGCCGCGCCCTCGACGCTGATCACGGAGTACACCGCGTTCTCGAGCATGTTGACGCGGTCGGCCACGCCAAGCGCGAGCGCACCGCCGGAGCCACCCTCACCGATGACCGTCGCGATGATCGGCGTCTCGAGAAGACTCATCTCGAACAGGTTGCGCGCGATCGCCTCGCTCTGCCCGCGCTCCTCGGCGCCGAGGCCGGGCCAGGCGCCAGGCGTGTCGATGAAGGTGATGACCGGGACGTGGAACTTCTCGGCCAGCTTCATGAGGCGGAGCGCCTTGCGGTATCCCTCCGGGTGGGGCATGCCGAAGTTGCGCCGCAGGTTCTCCTTCGTGTCGCGCCCGCGCTGATGGCCAATGACCATCACCGTCTCGCCGTCGAGCCGCGCCCATCCGCCGATGATCGCCGCGTCCTCGCGGAAGGCGCGATCGCCGTGCAGCTCGATGAAATCGGTGAAGCAGAGGCGCAGGTAGTCCTCGGTGAGCGGACGCTTGTTGCTGCGCGCCACCTGCACGCGCTGCAGCGGCGTGAGGGTCCGGTAGATCTCCTCGCGCAACTCGACGAGCTTGGCCTCGAGCGGTGCGATCTCCTTGCCGACATCCAGCTGCTGCTCGCCAGCGAGCTTCTTCAGCTCGTCGATCTGCTTCTCCAGCTCGAAGATCGGCTTCTCGAACTCCAGGGTCGCAGTCGCCATCCGTGTCAGCTCCCGCGCACGAGGCGGACCCGCTCGGTGCCGAGCAGCGCCCGCAGGTCGGTCA
>JBBQDE010000092.1:0-8528 GCA_038319425.1 Gemmatimonadales bacterium | reverse complement strand
ACGCTGTTCCTCGACGAGATCAGCGAGCTGTCGCCGAAGCTCCAGGGCAAGCTCCTGCGCGCGCTCGACCAGCGCAGCTTCTATCGCGTGGGCGGCACGCAGAAGGTGGAGGTGGACGTCCGCGTGCTCGCCGCGACCAATCGCGATCTCGCGGATCGCGTGAGCGACGGCATGTTTCGCGACGACCTGTTCTACCGGATCAACACCATCTCGATCGAGCTGCCGCCGCTGCGCGAGCGGGCGGTGGACATTCCGCTCATCGCGCGGCAGTTCCTCAAGCAGTTCGGCAAGGCCACGCCGCCGACGCTCGCCGCGGACGCGCTCGAGCTGCTGGTGAAGTATCCGTGGCCGGGCAACGTGCGCGAGCTCAAGAACGTCATGGAGCGCGCCGTCCTGCTCGCGCAGGGCCCGCAGATTCGCGCGTCGGATCTCCCGCTCCAGCTGCCTGGGCACCCGCCCACGCCGATCTCGTCCCCGGCCATCTCGCTCGCCGAGCTCGAACGGCGGCACATCGAGACCGTGCTGCACAACACCAACTGGCATCAGGGCAAGGCGGCGTCGACGCTCGGCATCAGCTCCAAGACCCTCTACCGCAAGATCCGCGAATACAACTTCCGACGCCCGGGCGGCGAGGAGTAGCGCGAAATGCGCATCCTCGTGATCGAGGACGACCCGACCGTGGGCCAGTATGTGAAGCGGGGGCTCGAAGAGCATCGCTGCGCGGTCGATCTCACGACGGACGGGGAAGAAGGGGAGCGCCGTGCCAGCTCGGAGGCCTACGATCTCATCGTCCTCGACATGCGGCTCCCTGGCAAGAGCGGGATCGAGGTGCTCCATTCCCTGCGCGCGAAGGGGTTCGAGAAGCCCGTGCTCGTTCTCACCGCACAGGATGCGGTGGACGCGAAAGTGGCGACGCTGCGCGCCGGTGCGGACGACTACGTCACCAAGCCATTCGCGTTCGAGGAGCTGCTGGCGCGGGTGGAGGCGCTCGCCCGACGCCCGCGTGCGCTCGCGTCACCGGTGCTGCAGGTGGCCGACCTGGCGATCGACCAGGCGACGCGAGAGGTTCGCCGCGGCGGAGAGCTGATCGAGCTGACGCCCAAGGAGTACACGGTGCTGGAATATCTTGCGCGCCACGCGGGCCGGGTCATGAGCCGCACGCTCATCACCGAGTACGCGTGGGGCTATCACTTCGATCCCGGCACCAACATCGTGGACGTCGTGATCAACCATCTGCGCAAGAAGGTGGACGCGAAACACACGCGAAAGCTCATCTCGACCGTTCGCGGCGTGGGCTACGTCCTGAAGGACTAGCATGGCCACGCTGCGCGCGCGGCTCACCGTGGCGTATGCCTTCGCCCTCGTCGGCAGCCTGATCATCTTCGCCGCCGCGCTGTACTTCGCGCGCGGCGCCCGCGGACAGCAGGAGCTGGGCACCGCGGCACTCGCGCAGGGCGACCGCGCGCTCGCGTACCTGCGCGCCGCCACGCGCCAGGGCACGACCCTCACCGTCGAGCGCGAGGCCGGTGAGGGCTCGGGCAAGCACGGCACGCGCGTGTACGCCACCGAGGAGCTGCGCTCCCTCATGGAGCGACTGCCCGGCTACTTCATCGTGTACGATCGCGACGACCGGCAGATCTACAGCTCCGTCGGCATCCGGCAGCTACCCGACGAGGACCGGTCGGCGATCGACGAGGCGGCGGTGAGCCTCGTGCCGGGAGGGCAGGGGATCAGCGTGGAGGTGAGCGACACCCTGTTCGGCGGACGCCTCCTGCTCGCCGCGCGCCGTGATCCGGTGCTCCTGCCCAACATCACACGCGTCGTCGCCGGGGTGCCGACCTCCCTCGCCGAGCTCAGCCCGACCCTGCTCGTCGGCACGCTGCTCGTCGTGTTTCCAGTGATCATCCTCGTCTCGGTCGCGGCGTCGTACGTCATCGCGGGGCGCGCGATCGAACCGGTGGAGATGCTCATCAACGAGGTCGAGGCCATTACCGACGGCCGGTCGCTGCATCGGCGGCTTCCGTCGGATCTGGGCAACGAGGAGCTGTCCCGGCTCGGCACCACCCTCAATGCGATGATCGCCCGCCTCGAGACGTCGTTCGGCGCCCTGCGCCGCTTCACGGCCGATGCCTCGCACGAGCTGAAGACGCCGCTCACCGTGCTGCGGGCGGACGTCGAGCGCGCAATGCACCCGAACGCGGCGGGCAGCGAGGCGATGCAGGCGCTGGAGGAAGCGCTCCAGGAGACGACCCGCATGGCCGATCTGGTGGACAGCCTGCTCACTCTCGCCCGGGCCGACGAGGGGCGCTTCGACCTGCACCGCGAGCCAGTGGCCCTCGGGCCGCTCGTGCGCGATGTCTACGAGACGGCGGTCATCCTCGGCGAGCACGCGGAGCTCGACGTGGCGATGGCGGTGCTCGAGGAGGGGGTCGTGGACGGCGACGCGCGACGCCTCCGCCAGCTCTTTCTCAACCTCATCACGAACGCCATCAAGTACACGCCACGCGGTGGCCGCGTGGAGCTCTCGCTCAGCCAGCGTCTGGGTGGCGAGATCGCGTTCACGGTGCGCGACTCGGGAATCGGCATCTCGGCGGCGGACGTGACGCACGTGTTCGATCGGTTCTGGCGTGCCGACCGTGCGCGATCGCGGGCGAGCGAGCGCGGGGGTTTCGGTCTCGGCCTCGCCATCTCGCAGTGGATCGCCCAGGCGCACGGCGGGCGCATCACGGTCCAGTCGCGACTCGGCCGGGGATCGGTGTTCACGGTGACCCTGCCGCTGCTCGGCGACGCCGAGGTGGCGGCCGCCGACCTGCACCGGGCGGCGTTGCGCGATCTGCGTGCGGCCAGGGAGGAGCGCGCGGCCCGCGATTCGGGAGACGAGCCTGCTTCGGGCGCCGTCCCGGGGTCGCAAAAGCAGGTGGGGAGTAAACCAGAGACTAACTCCGCCTTCACCAAATCTTAATCCCGGCCGGGTTTCGCGAAGTGTGACGTGGAATACTTTTTAAGGCGTCAGTGGTGTGTGTCCCGTCCTTTAGCCACAGGTTCACGAGGACATGTTCAACAACCTGATCGAGTCCAGGCCGAAGAAGCAGCGCAGTACTGGCGGGATGATCGTGAGCGTGATCGCTCATGCCATCCTGATCACCGCGGCGGTGTACGGCACGCTCCAGGCGAAGGAACGGCTCGACAAGCCGAAGCAGGAGAAGGTCGAGTTCGTCGAGATGAAGAAGAAGGACGAGCCGCCTCCCCCGAAGGACGAGCCGAAGCCGCCGCCGCCGCCGGACAGGGTGGCCGCGCCGCCACCGCCGAAGGGATTCCAGGTGCTGACGGCCCCCATCAAGGTGCCGGACGTGCTTCCCGATATCGACCTGTCCAAGAAGGTCACCGACGAAGCGGACTTCTCGGGCAAGGGCGTCGCGGGTGGCGTGGCCAAGGGCGTCGTGGGCGGCACCGCCGTCAACACGGATCAGCCGTACTTCGAGTTCCAGGTGGAGAAGCAGGTCCAGACCGCGTCGGGCTCGCCCCAGCCGCGCTACCCGGACATGCTCAAGTCGGCGAACATCGAAGGTGAAGTGCTCGCGCAGTTCGTCGTCGACACGACCGGCCGCGCCGAGATGGGCACGTTCAAGGTGCTCAAGTCCAGCCATGACGGCTTCACGCAGGCCGTCAAGAACGTGTTGCCGAACATGCGCTTCTATCCCGCCGAAATCGGCGGGCGCAAGGTCAAGCAGATGGTCCAGCAGCCCTTCACTTTCGCGCTCACCAAGTAAGACGTAGCCGACCTACTTCGGAGATTGTCTCATGGATATGTCAATTATGGGCCTCTGGAACCAGATGGGGCCGTTCGCCAAGGGGATCGTCGTCGTGCTGGCGCTGATGTCGGTCTATTCCCTTACCATCATGGTCCAGAAGTGGTGGAGCCTGCGCATCGCCCAGAAGGAGACGCGCAAGTTCGCCCCCGAGTTCTCGCAGTTCCTCGAGGAAGACAACCTCACCGAAGCGATCAAGCTGGCGGAGAGCTACAAGAAGTCGCACGTCGCCCTCGTGCTCGGCGGCGCGCTCGGTGAGGTGAAGCCCCTCATCCAGGACGGCTCGGTCACCGTCTCCGACATCAACTCGGCGGAGCGCGCGGTCGAGCGCAACATGCTGCTCGAGATCACGAATCTGAAGCGCGGTCTCGCCATTCTCGCCACGGTGGGCGCCACGGCGCCGTTCGTCGGTCTGCTCGGCACGACCATCGGGATCATCAACTCGTTCACGGGCATGGCGGCGTCGGGTTCCGGCGGTCTCGCTTCGATCGGCGGCGGTATCGCCGAGGCGCTCGCGACTACGGCATTCGGCCTCATCGTCGCCATCCCCGCGGTGTGGGCGTACAACTACTTCCAGACGAAGATTGACAACCTCACGGCCGAGATGACGTACGTCTCCAAGGAGATGATCGACTATCTCATCAAGGGCGTGTCGGGCGAGTTCGGCCGGTCGCGCTTCACCCGTGAGTTCAACGCGTCGTCGGGCACCAATTCGCCGATCTCCAACTGACCTCCGTCCTCTGAGGAGGTAGCGCGATGGCAATGTCAGCAAGCACTAGCGGGGGAGTGAAGGCCGAGCCGAACGTGACGCCGATGATCGACGTCATGCTCGTCCTGCTGATCATCTTCATGGTGATCACGCCGGCGCTCCTCGCCGGGTTCAACGCCCAGCCGCCGCAAGGCCAGAACCTGAAGGATCATCCCGAGGACGAGGAGAACGATCAGGTCCTCGGCATCGACAAGGATGGGGCCTACTACCTGAACAAGAAGCCGATCTCCAAGGACGCGATCGAAGCGGAGATCAAGCGCATCTACGACGTGCGCACGGTGGACAAGGTCATGTATCTCAAGGCGGACAAGGACCTCGACTATTCGAAAGTCGTGGACGCCACGGACATGGCCAGCAAGAACGGCGTGCGGGTGGTGGGTCTCATCAGCGACCAGAAGGCGGGTACAACGAGCACGGTGCCCGGTGACTCGAAGGCGCCAGGATCAGCGGGAGTGAAATAATGGCATTCTCCTCCGGTGGAAGCGGCGGGCTGACGAACGAGATCAACGTCACGCCCATGATCGACGTGCTGCTCGTGCTGCTCATCATCTTCATGGCGGCGATTCCGAACATGCGGAAGTCGGTGGACGTGCAGCTCCCCGATCCCACGCCGTCGCTCGTGCCCGCGAACGCGCAGTCGAACCAGATCGTGCTGGAAGTGCTACCGACCGGATACTCGATCAACTCCGAGAAGGTGGACGAGGCGAACCTCGGCCGCCGGCTCAAGGAGATCTACGATCCGCGTCCCGAGAAGATCATCTTCGTGAAGGGTGATCCGAAGACGAAGTACGGGCAGGTGGTGCACGCGATGGACGTCTCGCGCGGTTCCGGCGTGAAGGTCATCGGCGTGCCGCCCAAGGACACACCGGGCGCGGGGAAGTAGCGGCAATTCCCCGAGCGCGGCATCCAGCACCCTCGGTATCGTACGGCGGACGAACCTTTCGAGGGTCGTCCGCCGTATAACGTTGCGGCCATTCACGGCCGGTCACCGCCGCAGGGAGCATATGACTCATCAGGACGACACGGCAACGCATGATCCACCGACTCCTCCCGGTCGGCCGGCGTACCGCGTGCCGATCGGCATGCCGGTGCGCGCCGACGGCCGGCGCGCCGGGCTCGTCGTGTCGCTCGCGGTGCATGCGCTGATCCTCGTGCTGCTCATCGTGCCGTTCTTTCTGCCCGCGTCGGTGATCGCACGGATCGAGCAGGGGGCGGGCGGTGCGGGGCCCGCGGGTGGCGGCGGCGGCGGTTCACGCGGCACGGGGGGCAGCAGCGTGGAGACGCTGCGGTACGTGCGCCTGGCACCTGACCCGGTGCCCACGCCAACATCGCTGCCCGCCGTTCCGCCGCCCGTGCCGACGCCGAAAGCGGAGCCCGTCAAGCCAGCACCAGTGGAACCGCCCCCCGTGAAGTCGCCGGCACAACAGAGCGTCGTGCCGGCGCCGCAGACCACCGCCGCGTCCGCGGCCGCGGGCGTCGCCGGTGGCAGCGGCACCGATGGCACAGCCGGCGCGGGGCCGGGCAGCGGCGGCGGCACGGGCTCAGGCGTGGGACCGGGGAAGGGCAGCGCGAATGGCGCCGGTACCGGCGGCGGCACACAGACCAATTATCCGCCGACGGTGCTCAACCTCACGCTGCCGCCGATTCCATATCCGAAGAGTGTGCGCGGCTGGACGATGCGCGCGAACTTCGATGTCGATTCGACGGGACGCGTGCTTGAGTTGCAGGTCAACGAATCGCCCGATCGTTCGTTCGACCGTCAGCTCGCAACGGTGCTGCGAACGTACCGGTGGCGGCCGGGTTCGCGGCCCGATGGAAGCCCGCTGCGCATGACCGCGCAACTCAGCATCGATTTCTAGCTCGGCTTCCACCTCGGCGCGATTGCGCCGTTCCGCCGTGAATTCACCGGCCGCGCTCTAGCGATCCCCGCAGCGCATCCCTACATTTTTCGAGATTGCCACGAAAATTCGCCGCCGGCATTCGCTGTCGACGTCCTTCTCGCTTTTTCCGTACCCTGCATGAGCCGCTCGGCCGTTCCGACCGACGCCACGCCGCAGTCCGGCGCCGGGTCCAGCGCCGGATTCGTGAAAGCGATGTCCCTCACCGACGCGACGATGCTCGTCGCCGGGTCGATGATCGGGTCGGGCATCTTCATCACGTCGGCGAGCATCGCGCGCGGCGTCCCGTCGCCCCTGTGGCTCGTGCTCGCGTGGGTGCTCTCCAGCGTCATGACGGTGCTGGGCGCGCTGGCGTACGGCGAGCTCGCCGCGATGTACCCCAAGGCAGGGGGACAGTACGTCTTCCTGCGCGAGTCCATGGGGCCGCTCATGGGCTTTCTCTATGGCTGGACCTTCTTCGCCGTCATCCAGACCGGCACCATCGCCGCGGTCGCCGTGGCGTTCGGGCGGTTCCTCGGCGTCCTCGTGCCCGGCGTCAGCCCCGACTTCTTTGCCTGGTTTCCGCGCGCCGCCGTGTGCGTCGCCGCGCTCGGCTGCAGCGACCCGGCCAACGCCATCACGCTCGGACTCAATCCGCAGCGCCTCGTCGGCCTGCTCAGCATCGCGGTGCTCACGTGGATCAACCTGCGAGGCGTGCGCGAGGGCAAGATGGTGCAGACCACCCTCACCGTCGTGAAGACGGGGGCGTTGGCGCTCCTCATCATCCTCGGCTTGACGCTCGGCCGGAATGCGGGGGCTGTCTCCGCCAACTTCGGTGCCGGGAACTTCAGCGGGCAGTGGACGCTCACGTATACCCTCGTCGTCGCCTTCGGCGCCGCGATGGTCGGGTCGCTCTTCTCGAGCGACGCGTGGAACGGCGTCACCTTTGCCGCGGCGGAGGTGAAGAATCCGTCGCGTAATCTGCCGCTCGCGCTGCTGATGGGTACGGGCCTCGTCTGCCTCCTCTATATCCTCGCCAACTTCGCCTATCTCAGCGTGCTGCCGTTCGACGGCGTGGCGAACGGCGCCAGCGTGGTGGAGCGGGGCATCCGGCACGCCACCCAGGATCGCGTCGCCACCGCCGTCGCGGAGACGATCTTCGGCGGGAGTGCCGCCGCGATCATGGCCGTCGCGATCCTCATCTCCACTTTCGGCTGCAACAACGGCCTCATTCTGTCCGGCTCACGCGTGCTTTACGCCATGTCGCGCGACGGCGTGTTCTTCAAGAAGGCGGGGACGCTGAACCGGAATCACGTGCCCGCCTTCGCGCTGGTGGTCCAATCCATCTGGACCGCGTTCCTCTGCCTCACGGGCACCTACAACCAGCTGCTCAACTACGTCATCTTCGCCGCGCTGCTCTTCTATGTGTTCACCACGGCGGGGCTCTTCATCCTGCGCGCGAAGCGGCCCGACATCGACCGGCCGTATCGCGCGTTCGGGTACCCGCTGCTGCCCGCCCTCTACATCGTGCTGTGCTGCGGCGTGATGGTCCTGCTGCTGTTGTCCCCCGCGACGCGCACCGAAGCGGTCTCCGGTCTGCTCCTGGTGTTGATCGGCATTCCGGTGTTCTACCTCTGGCGCCGCGTTGAGCGTCCCGCCATCGCCGGGGCCTGACCGGCCCCGACGCCCTTCGCATTCCCACTTTCCACGCATCATGACGCAGACGCAGTCGTCACTCCTGACCGTCGTCATCGGCGCGAGCGCGCTCGCCCTGATCTTCGCCGTCTTCCTCGCTCGCTGGGTGCTCTCGCGCGGTCGCGGCACTCCGGAGATGCAGAAGATCTCCAATGCCATCCAGCAGGGCGCGGAGGCGTATCTCGCCCGGCAGTACAAGACGATCGGCATGCTGTCGATCGTCGTGGCGGCGCTGCTCGGCATCGGGTACGGATACTTCCGGCACACCACGGCGAACGATCCGGTGCAGGACCCGAAGACATTCGCACTCTTCGTCACGGCGTCGTTCCTGCTCGGCGCGCTGAGCTCCGGCGTCGCCGGCTACGTGGGCATGTGGGT
>JBBQDE010000091.1:0-8559 GCA_038319425.1 Gemmatimonadales bacterium | reverse complement strand
CCTGCCTTGGATCGGGCACCTGCACCTCCCCCTCGCTTGCGTCTCTGCTCACGCCGTGGCGGCGGCGTCGCCGCCAGCGTCGTGTCGAGCACTTCCATCGTGCGCGCCAGCGCGCGCGCCGTCACGGGGCGCTCCTTCAGCACCTCGCCGAACAAGTCGCCACGCTTCGCCACACGGGCGGGTAACGTCTTCACCGTGAATGTTTCCATGCGCAGGCGCCCGGTGAGCTCGCGCGGCGACAATGGGGCCGACACCGTCGCGCCGGGCTTCGCCCGCACACTGTAGGCGCTCGCCGCGCTCTTCCCACGCGCATTCTGCAGTGCGTCCACGTAGATCGTTCCCTCGGGCCGCGCGCTGAGCGACCGCTCCACGGTAGCACGTTCGGGCCGGGCCGCAACCACTATTCTTGCGATGAGCATCGCCAGCGATGCCGATGTCTCGTATGACGTGCGTGGCGGCAACGCGATGACGATGTGGATGCCGCTGGAGCCCGACGTCTTCACCGCGGCTGGCAACCCGCACTCCCCCGTGATTCGCAGCACGTCACGGGCCAGCTCTACCACCGCCGAGAACGGCACGTCGTCCCCGGGATCGAGATCGATCAGGCAGCGGTCGGCTGAATCGATGTCGGTGATCCGCGACAGCCACGGGTGCACCTCGATCGCGCCGAGCTGTACGGTGTACAGCAGCGTCGCGAGGTCACCGCCGATGATCCGCTGGCGGTTGCCCTTGTCTTCGGTCGGCAATGCCTTGGTCTGCACGACGTCGGGCACGTGCGGACCGGCATCCTGCTGGAAGAACATCTGCCCGCCCACGCCGTCGGGATACCGCTTGAGCACGAGCGCTCGACCGGCGATCGCCGGCAGCAGCACGGGCGCGATCCGCGTGTAGTAGCGCATCAGCGAGCCCTTCGTGATGCCGACGTCCGGGAAGTAGACCTTGCCAAGGCTCGAGACGTGAAGCGTCGCGCCGCGCCCGAGGTCGAGCTCGCCCGCTCCCGCTCCGTGCTCGATGGCGGTGAGCTGTGATTCCACGTCGGTCGCGTGCTTACGCGGCGTCATTGCTCACCTCTCCCGTCCCCCAGCGCTGCAGGCTCACCCCTTCGATGGTCACGTCGCGTGGCGCCTTGTCGTCCCGCACGCCGAGGAAGATCGGCTGGCGCAGCAGCCGGTCCTTCGTCCACTCGGCAAACTTCACCTCCACCACGACGGCAGGCGTCACCCAGTGCGCGAGCTCGTTGGTGCGCGGTGTGGTGACGAACGGCGGGGTGCGGCGCTCGTGCTTCTCGAGCAACGCATGCATGGCCGTCAGTCCGTCGCGGGTGAAGCCGCCCCCGGTGTGACCCACGTAGACGAATTTCCCGTGCTTGTCGTACGCACCGAGGAGCAGCGCACCGATGTGCTGGCGCGAGTTGCGTGGTTCGGTGAAGCCGCCCACCACGAACTCCGCCCGGTAGAGAAGCTTGAGCTTGCGCCACGCATCGGCGCGCGCCCCTGGCCGGTATCGAGCATCCGTGCGCTTTGCGATGATCCCTTCCCAGCCCGCCTTGCGTGCACGCGCGAGCATCGTGGTGCCTCGCGGGCTCGTGTCGCTCAGCGCCACCGCCGCGTCAGCCGGGTCGGCGGCATCTTCGTACAGCGCCTCGAGGCGTTCGCGGCGTTCGCTCCACGGTTTCGAGAGGAGTGACGCCCGTCCATCGCCGAGCAGGTCGAAGACGACGAGCGACGCGGGCGCCTCGATCGCGAGCCGCACGATCTCGTCGCCATCCTTGAGATGCATCCGCGCCTGGAGTTGCTGGAACTCGCTCGACTCGGGTGCCGCTCGTGCACGGCGGCGCCGGCGGGCCACGACCTCGCCATCGAGTATGAGGCGCCGGCCCGCTCGCCGGGCGAACTCGCGGAGCGCCAGCACCAGCTCCGGAAACTGGGTGCTCTTGTCCTTGCCGTTTCGGGTGACGAGGCGCACCTGTCGTGACGAGACCTCGGCGATGACCCGCATGCCATCGTACTTGGGCTCGAACGTCCAGCCTGGGCCGCGCGGCACCTCGTGACCGAGGGTGGCGTACATCGGCTCGGGAAGGTTCACGCGGAGGGTGGTCGACACGGTGGTGAGGCGGGCAAAACGAATGCCCCGCACCGCGATCCCGGAACGGACGCGGGGCCCCGCGGCGGCTGCGCCCGGGGGCGCGGTGTAACGACGGCGGGGGGCAGCGGGGTTTGGTGACGTCGGCGGCCTGGGGGCCCTTCTGACCCTGGACGATTTCGAACTCCACCTTGTCCCCTTCGGCGAGAGACTTGAAGCCGTTTCCCTGAATGGCGCTGAAGTGCACGAAGACGTCGGGACCACCTTCCCGCGAGATGAAGCCGAAGCCTTTCGCGTCATTGAACCACTTCACCGTGCCGTTGATGCGAGCCATGAACCGTACCTCTTCCCAGAGCTGAGCCTGATCCCGAGTGCGAGGAAGTGGCCGATCGAAGGTCGCTCCACTCGTCCCCCGCGATCCGTGTGATGCCCCGTCGCGTCGCGGTGCGGCGCTCGGAGCGGGACGTGCAGTGCAAACGGGCAAGTTTTGTGCACACGGTTGGGGGTATCCCCAGCCGGGGGAGGGAAATGCGAAACGGGGCCGACGAGGCCCCGTTTCGTGCTCGCCGAGATGCTCTACTCCCTCGCGCCGTTCGATTCGAAGCCCGCAGTCGTGCCGGACGACGACCCGTCGTGCCGCTCCCTAAGCGGCGCCGGCGATGTACCGTGCGACGCGCCCGCATTCCCGGCATTGCAGGGTGACGTGCGACCGCGGCGGTGGTGGAAAGTCGTCAGGGGTTCGCGCGATCTGTCCAGAACAGGACGGGCAGCTCAGCGGTGAGCCGTTCCGGTCGTTCGCGATGAGGTGAAGCGCTTGCACTGGGTTATACGTAGCCGGACGCGGCTTGCGCATTGGCCCTCCAATTGAATTTCACGCCTACCCGGAGATGTGGCGCCGGGACGCCCTGACGAACAGTAACCACCAAATGGCCTAAAGCACAGTGGGGCATCGTCTTGCGATCTAATCTGCGCCGCGTCACCCTGATGGGGCTCGCACTGGTGTGCGCGTGTGGACCACACGCGCATATTCCACCGCGGCCCCTTGCCCTGCCGTCCGCCCTCGCGCCGGCGGACAGTCTGGCGAGACTCGCGCGCCGACTCGCACCTGTTCTATACCTCCAGCGCGACGAGTGGTTCCCCCTGGCGCGCGCGGTGGCCGTCGTCCATCCCACGCGGCCGATTATTGCCTATCACCTGCTCTGGCAGGACGACGTGCACGGCTCGTGGATCCCCTTCACCGTACCCACCGACCAGGAAGTCGTGTGGGTGGGCTATGATCCCAGCGGCGCGCCCACCGACCTATGGACGTACTGGCACGGCAAAACGCTGCACACCCAGTGGCGCGGAACTCCCGCCATCGACGTGCAGTGGGGCAAGCATGGGTCGCTGCCGCGGGGGATCATCGAGAGCGACCTGCCTCGCTTCCAGACCCTCAACGCCTTCTACGCCTTCCACTACATCGCCATCGTCGACATCCTGCTCGGCCGCCTCACACGCCCGGGCCCCTCGGGTTTCTTCCATTCCTACGGCCGCTACCGCGATTTCTCCCGCGTGCTCGTCCTCGGCGACTCGCTCGACGCGGTGTTTCGCACCGAGAACCCGCACGAGGAGCTCGAGGCGGTGTTCGGCAAACCCTTTTCGAGAAAGCCCCCCTGGCCGTGATGGCCGAGTGCGCGCGACAACTACTATTCCCCAGCCGTCGGCTCCCTTCTTCGGCAAGCACGAATGTACCGCTGGCCGATGTGCGCCCGCCGCGCCATCTTTGCGCATGCACGCCGACCGCCCCGACGCACTGTCCACCGCAACGCGGTTCGGTTCACGACGACGACGATGACGAAGTGCGGCGGCAAGTCCGCTGGGTGCAATCCTGCGCCCGAAACTTGCTCAGGGGACAGACGATTCGCGCAGCACCGATAGCCACTATCCGGCAGAGGAGACGCAGCGATGGCAATGAAAAAGAAGCGCGGGACGAAGCGTGCGGGTACGAAGACCGCACGCCGCGGAGCGGCCAAGAAGCGCTCCGGCGCGAAGAAGAGAACGGCCAAGCGCGGCGCGAAGAAGAGCGCCAACAAGAGCGCCAGAAAGGGTGCCAAGCGCGGCGCGAAGAAGAGCACGGCCAAGCGCAGTGGCGCGAAGCGATCGAGCGCCAAGCGATCCGGCACGAAGCGGTCGGCGTCGAAGCGTCGTGGCACGACGGCGAAGCGCTCCACGGCGAAGAAGGGCGGCGCCAAGCGCGGCACGGCCAGGAACTCGAGCGGCGGCGGTGGTGCACGGAAGCGCGCGTCGAACCTCGGTGCACGCGTGAAGCGCGTCGCGTCGGGAGTCGCCGAGCAGGCACAGAACGCGGCCGTGTCGGGCTACGAAGCGGTCAAGGAGATGAGCGAGAACATCGTCGACCGCGTTTCCGGCTGACGCACGACCGGTCCTCCCGCGCGCCCACCGCTGAGACGTCCACTCGGAGTCAGTCGGTGTGGCGCGCGAGGAAGGCCAGCACCAGCGCCGTGACCGCGTCCTTGCAGTAGTCCACGGTGATCACGTGCCCGCACCCGGTGACCCAGTGTCGCTCGGTGGGCGCACGGAGTGTCGACAACGCCTCCGTGGCCGCGCGTTCGGGAATCCGATTGTCCGCGCGCGAATGGATCACGAGCGTGGGCACGGCGACCTGCGCGAGCGCGGCACGTCCTTGCGCCGCCGTCTCGATGAGGGCGCGCAGCGCGTTCGGCGCGACGATGCCGTAGGCGTGGCTCGCGGCACGGGCCACGGGATCGTGCACGGACGCTGCGCCGCGTGCATCGACGTACGGGTGCACGAGCCCCCAGATGGCCGACGTGCGCGTCGCCCACTCCACCTCGCGCGGCGCGGATAGATAGGGCGCGAGGAGCACCAGTACACGCACGTCGGCCGCCTCGGCCGCCAGCTGCACCGCGAGCGCTCCACCCATCGAGAGCCCGGCCGCCCCGATCCAGCCGTGTCGTGCGCGCAGGACATCCAGCGCCGCGCGCGCCGCCGCCATGTAGGCGGCCGCACTCACGCGGGCGAATTCCCGCGGCGATCGTCCGTGACCGGGCAGCAACGGCGCGTACACGGTGTAGCCCGCCGCGTTGAGCCGTTCCCCCACGTAGCGGAGTGTCTGCGGCGTGTCGCCGGAGCCGTGAAGCAGGAGGATGCCGCGCGCGTTCGTTCCGATCAGCAGGAAGGACTCTGCGCCGGCCACGATACCATCCGCGTCGCGCGTTTCACCCGGTGCGTAGTCACGTTCCACCCGGCGCGCGGCGGCGGCACGCCACAAGGCGCCCATCCCGGCGGCGATCGGCAAGAGAAGCCAGGCGAGCATCAGCGAGCGTGGTTCCCGCGGGCGCGCGGCGCGCCCGCGGTCCATCGGCGGCCGATCTCGTCCGAGCGGACGAGATGGCCGCGATGCGGCGGCGTGCGGACAAGGGATGTGCGGGAGGGAATCGGCATGCGGGGTGGGCGGCGCGACCGAGAATATAGTCCGCGACGGAGCACGCGGCTCGACGCGCGCGCCGCATCGCCGGCGCGCGATGCCTACTGCAGCGACGCCGTCGATTCTGCGCGGGCGAGCGCAGCGACGAGCAGGGCCTCATCGGGTGCGTCCACGTCGTCGAGCCGCTCGAAGAGGCGCGCCGACGGCGTGACGTAAAGCGTGCTTCCGCTGCGTTCGACGAGCCCTTCCCCACTCAGTCGGCCGAGCACCAGCGATACCGACTCGCGGGTCGCCCCCACCAGCTCGCACAGCAGCCGGTAGCGCGCGCTGCATAGCTCGATGCGCCCGTCGCTTCGCGTGAAGCTGTCGTGTGCCGCCATGCGGCGCAGCGTCGCGACGAGCCGCTGTTCCACCGATAACGTCGTGAGCTCGCGCAGCTTCTCGAGCAAGGCGGTGCGTTCGGCCATCACCTGTCCCACCACGGCGAGCGCATAGGACGGCTGCTCGCGAATGAACGCGCGCAGCTTGCTGCTGCTGAGGAAGAGCGTCTCCGCTTCGGTGTCCGCGCGGGCGTCGGTGGCGTAGCAGCCGTTGGGCGAAAGGCCCTCGGCACCGAACGTTTCGCCCGGTGTCGCCACCCAGGGGACGAAGCCGCGCCCCGCACGCACGCGACTGCGGAGCACCACGCGCCCGCGCACGACGACGAACAAGCCGTCAGCGGTCGTCCCGCGCTCGTATATCTGGAAGCCGGCAGGCCATGCGGCTCGCGCCGCATATTCCTGCACCGCCAACCGCTGGGTGAGCGACAGGCGCGTGATGGTCGCACCGTTTGTCTCGCTTCTCTGACCCACCGCCAACCTCCAGACGCGCACCACGTTCGCCGCCTCGCAATAGGCGGGCCGATGTTTCAGCGCGCGGGCTCAGCCGCTGCCGTCGCTCGCGGTCTCCTCCGGCCCGTGCTGCCGCTATCGCATCTCGCCGAACGCCGCGCGGGCGTCGGCGAGCGCGCGCGTCGCCGCGCCGAAGCGGCGCGCAAGGTCGGCGATCTCGTCCCCGGTGAGCCGCTCGTCGTTCGCGCGGAGCGCTTCGTTCACCGACGGAAACACCATGTTCGCATAGCCATTGTCCACGTCGGCGACGTAGATGAGGTTGCGATACCATGGCCTGGTGCGCAGCCCTTCGGGGCGCACGAGCGCCCGCTCGACGCCGAGGAGCGCGGCGTTGACCGCGGCGCGGCGTTCGCGCGCCGGCGCGCCCGCCGCCAGCACGCGATCCCGCGCGGTGGAGTAGGCCACCGCTTCGCGTTCCATCGCCGCCATCGCGTCGCGCAACGCGACGGTGGACGATCCCCACTTCTTCGCCGTCAGCCCGCGATCCAGCGCCGGCACGTAGCGCTGCATCGTGCGCGCGAACTCCACGTAGTCGTACGGCAGGATGTCGGCGTTCGCGAAGCGCAGCACCATGGCCGCGGCGATGCGCGCCGCCGCGGCGTGATAGACGAAACTGGTGTCGCCGAAGCGCGACATCCACGCGAAGTCGTCATACTGGGAGTGGTACACGCCCCCCACGCCACCGAACCCCCACTCGGCGATCGGAACGCCGAGATGGTTGTAGAATCCCGCGAAGTCGGAGCCGCCGCCCGGATCGCCCATCGCCGGCTCGGCGGTGTCCGCCACGGCGGAGGCGCGCCGCCACTCGGCATAGACGCTGCCCTTGCCGTTCGGGTCGGGCACCTGCCGCGCGACGTCGCGCAGCGCCGCACGCATCGACGGTGAGCCGCCGCCACCGAAGCGCGCCCCCTGCGCCGCGACGTCCTGGTTGAAGTAGGCCACGCCACCGCGCATCAGGCGCAGTGAATCCTCCTCGACGTACTCCGACGAGCCGATCAACCCCCACTCCTCTGCGTCCCACGTAGCGAACATGATGGTGCGCTTTGGCCGATGCCCCGCCTTCACGGCGTCGGCCACGGCCCGCGCCGCCTCGAGCACGCTCACTGTGCCGCTCACGTTGTCCGCCGTACCGGGACCCCACGCGTCGCGATGGCCGCCCACGATCACCAGCTCGTCGGGGAACTCGCTACCGCGTACGATGCCGAAGGTGTCGAAGATCTGCTTCGTCCCCTTCGTGGCCCGATCGTCCGTGACGCGGACACGGGCGCGCACTGGTCCGGGGCCGACGTGATAGTGGAAGGGCAGTCCGCCCTGCCAGCCGGCCGGCACGTCGCGTCCGCGCAACTCGTCCAGCAGCTCTCCTGCGTTGCCATATGAGATCGGCACGACAGGAATGTGCGGGATGTCCATCCGCTCAGCGGCGATCCGCGGCGCGCCGCTCACGCTCGCATAGCCAGGCGTGGCCGGGTCGCCCGCGCCGTTCATCACGCTGCCGCGCTGTACGCCACTGCGATTGCGCATCGGCCCCGTGGGATAGACGTCACCGCGCGTGTACCCGTCGTCCTGCGGATCGCTGTAGATGAGCAGCGCGGTAGCGCCGTGCTTCTCCGCTTCGCGGGCCTTGATCCCCCGGAACGACCGGCCGTAGCGCGCCACGGCAATCTTCCCCCGCACGGATACGCCGAGGCTGTCGAGCTGTGCGTAGTCTTCGATCAGCCCGTAGTTCACGTACACGACATCGCCGGTGACGTCGCCCTGGCCGCTGTATCCATTCACTGTCGGGTACTGGGCGAGCGCCGAGGTTGGATCGCCGGTGACGGCCGGTTCGGCCAGCGAGAGCTGCCGAGCCCGCGGTGCCACGCGCCAGAGCTGGACCGAGGTGGGGTGCGGCATGAAGATGTCGTAGCGGCGCACTTCGGTCTCGAGTCCCATCGCGCGCATCTGCGCGATCACGTAGTCCCTCGTGCGCGCCTGCGCCGGCGTGCCCGACACGTGAGTCTCGGCCGAGAGCGTCCGCGAATGATCGCGCGCCCGCAGCGCGGTCGGTCGCGCGATCGCTTCCGCTTCCAGCGTCCGCTCGGCCGCGCTCGCCGTCGCGGTGTAGCCTGGCAGTGTTGTACCGCCCTGCTGCGCCTGGAGGGT
>JBBQDE010000090.1:0-8655 GCA_038319425.1 Gemmatimonadales bacterium | reverse complement strand
TTGGGATCTCCGATCTCGGTGATACCGCCGGCACGCGCGATCACGTCCCGCAGCGTGCTGGAGAGATCGACGAAGTAGATGTCTGGGCGCCGAACCTCTCCGTTCACGACGACGCGCCGGAGCACGCCAATGGAGATCTCGGGGTTTCGCAAGAACGCGCCGTAGCGGCGCTTGAGGGTGTCCTCGAGCGCTCCGATCGTGACGCTGGCCGCGCGCACGGTCCCGATCTTCGCCAGGACGATGTCGCCGCGAGGATTGACCATGACGTCATCGGACAATCCCGCTTCGCGGAAGACCTTCACGATGATGCGATCGCCGGGCTGCACACGCGCCTCTTGTGCGCGGACGGCGGCGGCGACCTTCGTCGTGTCCTGGGCCCCGAGCGCCGAGGCGGCGAGCATCATGAGCGCGGCGAGCCCGGTCGTGCGCCGACGCGCGTTTCCACATATGACCAGCATGAGGCGTCTCACGATCTGTTAGTGTATTCCGCGAGCGCCCGGGCCTGCGCTCCCTCGCACGCAGCGAATCGGCACCGGATGGCTCCGGCGGTTCGAACCGTCCCATGCGCCCGACGGTCGCGAGATGACGCGTCCCGAACGCGTCATCGGTTCTGTCCCGCTCGCCACGTGGCGCGCAGGGTTGACGCAGTGCCAGCGCCGTGGCGACCCCGACGTGCCGCTCGCAACCATTTGAAGTTCCCTAGACCCACGCGGCAACGCAAGGCTGACGCCGCAGGTAGCGCCGCTTCGGGACGACGCGACCACACGCCCGGTCCGGCGTCAAACGGGCGCCGCAGGTCGGGCCATGGTCCGCCGAAGCTCATCGTCCCACGTCGGCAACGCAAAATCGAACGCACGTGCGAACGCGTCCGTGTTCAGGAGCCCATTCTTCGGTCGGCGTGCGGGTGTCGGAAAGTCCGCGGAGCTGGTTCCGCGCAGCCGCTTTGCGCGTTGCGTCTCGGGCTGCGGATCCAGCGCGAGGATTCGCTCGGCAAAGCCGAGCCACGAGGTCGCGCCGGAGGTCGTGAGATGATAGGTCCCGAACAGATGGCTGCCCTCACCCACGGCCATTGCGGCTGTCACGGCGGCTACCGTCGCGTCCGCGATCAGGGAGGCGGAGGTCGGCGCAACGAACTGGTCGTCCACCACCTGGAGCTCGTCGCGCTCCCGCGCCAGGGCGAGGATGCGGAGCATGAAGTTTCGCCCCGTCCACGCATACACGCCCGAGGTGCGCAGGATGAGGTGGGCGGGATTGGCGGCGGCGACCGCCTGCTCGCCGACCGCCTTCGTCAGCCCATAGACTCCGAGGGGCGCGAGGGGGTCGTCCTCGCGGTACGGCTCGGCTGCCTCACCGTCGAAGACGTAGTTCGTGGAGAAGTGCACGATCGGCGCCCCCAACCGTGCGCTCTCCTCGGCGAGCACCTTCGGCGCGTCCGCGTTCACCCTGCGGCAGCGCTCCGCGTCGCGTTCGGCGTCGTCCACCGCCGTGTACGCCGCAGCGTTCACGATCAGTCGGGGAGCAACTCGGCGAACCAGGGCCCGCAGCTGCGCTGGCTCTTCCAGATCGGCATCCGCTCGTACCGCACATTGCACGTCGCCGAGCCGGGCGAGAGCCGGCGCGAGCGCAGAGCCCACCTGTCCGGCGGCTCCGAACAACAGGACTGGTCCGCGCATGCTCACGCCGACGGCTCGAACCGCGGCAGCTCGCTCGCGCTGAACGCCGACAGCGGGCGGCCTTCCGCGTCCTTTGGCGACAGGACCGGCGACGGCGTGCGCCAATCGATGCGGAGCGCCGGATCGTTCCACGCCAGTGTCCGCTCCGACTCGGGAGCGTAGTACTCGGTGCACTTGTAGTGCACGACCGCTTCCTCGGAGAGAACGACGAACCCGTGGGCGAAGCCGGCGGGCACGTACAACTGCCGCGCGTCCGCGGCCGCCAGCACCGCGGAGGCGGATTTTCCGAAGCTGGGCGAGCCGACGCGGATATCCACCGCGACATCCAGGATCTCCCCCTCGAGCACCGTCACCAGCTTGCCCTGTGCGCGAGGCTGCTGGAAGTGCAATCCGCGCAGCACTCCCTGCCGCGAGCGCGACACGTTGTCCTGCACCCAACGCGTCGGCAGGCCCGCCTCGGCATAGCGCGCGAGCTGCCAGCTCTCGTGAAAGGAACCGCGCGCGTCGCCACGAATGACGGGCGTGAAGAGCAACACGCCCGGCAGCGCCGTCGTATCCACCTTCATGCGGGGCGCGGCCCCCGCTCGAGCAGGTCGTGCAGATACTCGCCGTATCCGCTCTTGAGCAGCGCATCCGCCAGGCGGCGGAGCTGCGCGCTGTCGATGTAACGCATCCGCCAGGCGATCTCCTCTGGACACGCGATCTTCAGCCCCTGTCGCCGCTCGATGGTCTGCACGAATGCCGACGCTTCGTGCAGCGAATCGAACGTGCCCGTGTCGAGCCACGCCGCGCCGCGCCCAAGCATGTGCAGGCGCAGGCGGCCGCGGCGCAGATACTCGAGGTTCACGTCGGTGATTTCCAGCTCGCCGCGTGGCGATGGCTTGAGCGCGCGCGCGATCTCGATCACGTCATTGTCGTAGAAGTACAGACCGGTCACGGCATAGTTCGATCGCGGGGCGCGCGGCTTCTCCTCGATGCTGACGACTCGGCCGTCCGCGGCGATCTCCGCGACGCCGTAGCGTTCGGGATCGCGCACGTAGTAGCCGAAGATGGTCGCGCCTTCGCTGCCGCCGGCCACCGTCAGCAGGTCGGTTCCCATCCCGAGCCCATAGAAGATGTTGTCACCGAGCACGAGCGCCACGTCGCTGGCGGCGATGAACTCCGCACCGATCAGGAACGCCTGGGCCAGCCCGGCCGGCTCGGGCTGCACCGCGTAGGACAGCGACAACCCCCACGACGCGCCGTCGCCGAGCAACTCGCGAAAACGCGGCGCGTCCTGCGGCGTCGTGATGATCAGGATCTCCCGAATCCCCGCCAGCATCAGGGTGGAGAGAGGGTAGTAGATCATCGGCTTGTCGTACACCGGCAGCAGCTGCTTGCTCGTCACCTTGGTGAGCGGATGCAGTCGGGTGCCCGATCCGCCCGCCAGCACGATGCCCTTCATGCTGCGGATCCGGCGACGCCCTGCCCCAGCCGGTCGCCGCCGTAGCCGACGGCACCCTGCACCGCATCGCACCACAAGCGGTTCGCCAGGTACCAGTCAACTGTGCGCTCGATTCCCGACGAGAAGCTCTCTCGCGGTCGCCATCCCAGCTCGCGCCCGATCTTCGTCGTGTCCATCGCGTAGCGGAAATCGTGGCCCGGCCGGTCCACCACGAACTCGATGAGCGAGGTGCGGTCGGGCGTCGCCCGGCTCGGCGACAGCTTGTCCAGCACGCGACACAGCTCCCGCACGACGTCGAGATTGCTCCGCTCGGCGTTCCCGCCCACGGCGTAGGTCTCGCCCGGACGGCCCGTCCGCACCGCGAGCATCAGCGCCTCGACGTGATCCTCGACGAACAGCCAGTCGCGCACGTTGGCGCCTTTCCCGTACACGGGCAACGGCCGGTCGGCGAGGGCGCGCAGGATCACCAGGGGGATGAGCTTCTCCGGGAACTGGTACGGCCCGTAGTTGTTCGTACAGTTCGTCGTCACGACGGGGAGTCCGTACGTGTGGAACCAGGCGCGCGCGAGGTGATCTGCCGCGGCCTTGGACGCCGAGTACGGCGAGTTGGGCTGATACGGGGACCGCTCGTCGAATCGGCCGACGGCGCCCAGCGTGCCAAAGACTTCGTCAGTGGAAACGTGGAGGAAGCGGAATCGGCTGGCCTCGGCGTCCGGCAGGGCGCGCCAGTATTCGAGCGCCTCGGCGAGCATCGCGAACGTGCCGACCACGTTCGTCTCGATGAACGCGCCGGGCGCATCGATGGACCTGTCGACGTGGGACTCGGCGGCCAGGTGGACGATGGCGGTCGGGCGAAAGCGGGCCAGCAGCGAACGGACGAGTGTCCTGTCGCCGATGTCGCCGCGTACATGCTCGTACGTCCGCTCGTCCGCCACCTCGGCCACCGAGAGCAGACTGCCTGCGTAGGTCAGCTTGTCCAGGTTGAGCACCGCGTGTCCGTCACGCACCGCGCGCCTCACGAACGCGGAGCCGATGAACCCGGCCCCGCCGGTCACGAGCAATCGCTCTGTTGTCATTCGTCGAATGGATTTTCGAGGTCTGCCGAGCCGAAGGGCGGAATATAACGCCCCTCCCGGGCTACTTCCGCTCGTACACCCGCCACCGCATCCGCTCGTGCGCGCCCATGGCCCGCATCGGCTTCACGATCAGCTGATTGTCCTCGAGCAGCCAGCTCGCCTCCGCCCCGTTCTTCCCGTACAGCTGCCCGCGCCGCATGATCTCGCGCGTGAACAGGGCGAGGATGCTGCGCGACCGCGCCGAATGCCGGACGCCAAGCGCCATGACGCGCATGTCGCGAATGCGGCGCTTGCCCCACAGAAGCAGCGGCACGCCAAGGGGAAGCAGGCGTCCCGACCGGTTCTTGACGAGCACCTTGTTGAAGTCCGGAAGGGCGAGCATGAAGCCTACCGGTACACCGGCCAGCTCCGCCACGAACGCAAAGTGCGGGTCGAGCAGGTCCTTCATGTCCTTTGCCATGTGCAGGAATTCGAGCTCGGTCATCGGCACGAAGCCCCAGTTCCGGTCCCACGCGTCGTTGTAGATGGTCCAGAGACCAGCCACCTCGTCGTCGAACCGGGCGGGATCCATGTCGCGAAAGGTGAGGCGACCGCCTGCGAGCGCGCGGTCCGCCTGCCGCGCCACGAACTCCGGCAGCGCGTAGCCCGTCGTCTCGCCGTCGAACCAGAAGGCGAGCAGGTCCTTCGCCTTGGCCAGGCCGGCGCCGACACACAGCGTGTCGTAATACGGTGGGTTCCACGCCGTCATGAAGCTGGGCCGGTTCTCGAACCCTTCCACGAGCAGCCCGCACTCGTAGTTGGTGCTCGGGTTCATCGGTCCGCGCATCGTGTCGAGGCCACGAGCGCTCAGCCACTTTTCGGCCGAGGCGAACAGCCCATCGGCGACTTCCTGGTCATCCTCGCATTCGAAGAAGCCCCAGAAGCCGACGCGATCATCGTGGAAGCGATTGTGGGCGCGATTCTCGATCGCCGCGATGCGGCCGACGACCTGACTATCGCGCAACGCGAGAAAGAGCGCCCTGGTCGCATCGCGGTAGAACGGATTCTTCACCTCGTCCAGCGCATCGTGGACAGCCATGCGCAGCGGCGGCACCCAGTTCGGATACCGCGCCTCGTCATACAGTCGATAGGGAAAACCGACGAAGCGGCGGAGGTCGCGGCGAGTGGCGACGGTGAGGATCTCGAGAGTCACGATCGACAGTGGGAATGCGCACTTACACGGGGCTGCGCGTAGTGTAATACTGCGCTCCGATGAGCGCCGACGCCGAGCCCCCGCGAGAGTCCCTGCCAGAGTCGGCCGACCGCACGATCGGGGTCGCGCTCGGCCTGATTGCGGCGTACCTCGCGCTCGCGCTCTGGCCGATGGTGCGGTACGCGCAGACGACGGGCGACCGCAGGCCCCTTCTCGCGCATGTGGGCGTGCTGCTCGTCGCCGCCGCGCTCGTGCGTGACGCGCCGCGGCGCGTGCGAGCCGTGCGCGACCTGCTTCCACTCGCGGTCGGCCCGTTTCTCTATGTGGAGCTCCGGTGGCTCATTCCCGGCCTCGGCCGGCCACACGCCGATGCGATCGTCATGCGGTGGGAAGCTGCACTCTTCCCGTCCCATCCGGCCGCGACGTGGGCGCCGGCGATGCCGTACCGCGCGCTCAGCGAAGCGCTGCATTTCGCCTATGCGTCGTACTACCTGCTGGTGCTGGTGCCGCCAATCCTGCTGCTCGTGCGCGGACGCCGACGCGAGTACGCGCGGACCATGCTCGCGCTCGCGGTGGTCTACGGCCTGTGCTTCCTGACCTATCTGCTCTTTCCGGTCGACGGCCCGCGGTATCTCGTTGGTGCGGCCGCCGCGCCCGACGGGCCGATCCGGTCGTTCGTGCTCCATCTGCTCGCCGCCGGATCCTCACGCGGCACGGCCTTCCCCTCGTCGCACGTCGCGGCGTCGCTCGTCGCGTCCCTGTGCGCGCTGCGGTTCCAGCGGCCGGTGGGCGTGGTGGTCGCCGTGCTGACGATGGGACTTGCGGTCGCCACCGTTTACGGCGGCTTTCACTACCTCGTGGACGTCCTGGGCGGCGTGATCGTCGGCGGGGGCGCGTGGCTGGTGGCGAGCGTGCTCTGTCGCGCGCTTTCCACGCCCGACGCGCACAGCGCCAGCGCGGCCAGGTAGCGCGCGCCGCTCGCCACGACCGCAGCGGGGAGGGGCAGATCAAGGATGTCGGCCAGGCGAAGGCCGAGGGGGCGCCTCCCCGCGCGATGTTCCTCGAGGCCGGCGATGCCGCAGCCGATCGCCTTCAGCTCGGCCTCCACCCGGCACCAGTGGCGGAGGAAGGCCACGCCCGCCTCTTCGCCCGCGTCCACGGTGCAGCGGAGCTGTGACCGCTCGCTGGGCGCCAGCACGCGGTCGGCCACGCGCTCCCACTGCTCGATCGCCCGCGCGCGCTCGAGGTCCACCCCCACGTCGGACGTGCGGCTGAGCGCGACGACGAGCAGATCCTCGCAATGCGCCACGCTGAACCAGAGCGCGCGACCCGAGTTGTCGCGCCCGAGGTAGGGCTTGCCATGCAGTCCTTCGCGCAACGGCACCCGCTCCGGGGACGTGCCGAGCGCGCACGCCACGATCTCGCGCAGCAGCGCACGCCCGATGGCGAAGCGGCGCGCCACGACCGTGTTGGTGTAGGTGGCGTACCGCTCACGCTCGTCGCCACTCAGCACCGTGAGCGCGTGCGCCAGCTCCGCGTCGCCCGCCACGAGGCTCGCGGCGCAGAGCACGGCATCCTGTGACGCGAGGCGCGCCGACACGTCGGTGACCGGCCATGCAACCGTCGAGTAGCGGATACCGCTGTTCACACCGGCACCGCACTCGTGTCAGCAGGGGCGAGGCGCCGGCGATCCGCCTCGGCAGCGCCGAGCGCCGCCACCACCGCATCGACCGCGGCCTGGAGCTGCGCGTCGGTGTGGGTGCAGGCGATGAAGAAGCGCAGACGCGAGAGATGCTCGGGCACCGACGGCGCCACCATCGGCTGCACGTTGATTCCGCGTTCGAACAGCAGGCCGGAGAGGCGAGCCGCGCGCAGCGAGTCGCCAAGGATGACGGGAATGACCGGCGTACCCTCGCTGGCGCCGGTGTCGAGGCCGGCCGCCCGGCACAGCGCGAGGAAGCGCGCCGCGCGGTCCTGCAATCGGGTCACGCGCTGCGGCTCGGCCTGCAGCTTCCGCAATGCCGCGAGTGCCGCCGCCGCATTGGCCGGCGGGATGCCGACGCTGTAGACGAAGCCCGGCGACGTGTACTTGAGGTACTCCACGAGCGCGCGGGTGCCGGCGATGTACCCGCCGCAGCTCGCGAGCGACTTGCTGAGCGTTCCCATCCAGATCTCGACGCGGTGCGGATTCACGCCGGCGTGCTCCGCGATGCCGCGGCCCGTCGCACCCAGCACGCCGATGGAGTGGGCCTCGTCCACCATCAGCATCGCGTGGTGCCGCTCCTTCACCTCGATGAAGCGGGCGAGGTCGGGGATGTCGCCGTCGGCGCTGTACACGCCTTCAATGACGACGAGGGCGCGACGGTGCTGCGCGCGCACGCGCGTGAGCATGACGTCGAGCGCCGCCCAGTCGTTGTGCGGGAAGACGAGCCGCCGCGCGCCGGAGAACTCCGCCCCCTGCATTGCGCTGTTGTGCACGAGCTGATCGCAGAAGACGACGTCTTCGGCGCCCAATAGATGCGAGATGGTGGACACGTTCGCCGGCACGCCGCCGATGTATACGATGGCATCCTCGACGCCGATGAAGCGGGCGATCTCCGCTTCGAGGTCCCGGTGCACCGGCTTCTCGCCCGAGACGACGCGGCTCGCCGACACCGAGCTGCCCCATTGCGCCATGGCCTCCTGCGCGGCACGCGTCACGTCGGGATCGCCGGAGAGGCCGAGGTAATTGTAGTTCGCGAAGTTCACCAGCGTCCGGCCCTTCACCACCGCCTCGCTGCCCGTCACGCCCTCGTGCACGTGAAAGAACGGGCTCGGGATCCCATGCTCGGTCAGCGTGTCGAGTCGGCTGCGCAGGCTGCGATACTCCGACCATTGCGCGACGTCGGTGCTGGCCGCGGTGGGCGGACCGTAGCTCGCGCGCTCAGCGACTCGAGTGGGAGTAGCCGCGACGCCGCGCGCGTCGAGCGAAGCGAGATGGCGCGCCAGCGAGCCGATGTCGGGCTGCTCCCAGAGCTGCGCCGGATCGATGCGGCGTCCGAACCGCCCCTCCAGCGCCACCATCAGCCGGGTGGCGGCGAGCGAGTCGAGTCCGAGCTCGCGAATCTTGGTGCGCGGATCGAGGCGGGCCGGATCCACCTGCAGCTCCTCGCGCACCCAGTCGATGACGAAGGCGCTGATCGCGTCGTTCGCGGGCACGATGTCGCTGCCGCGGCTCTTCCAGCGGCCCACCACCTCCAGCGCACCGCTGAGGTAGGCCACCCGACAGGC
>JBBQDE010000089.1:0-8661 GCA_038319425.1 Gemmatimonadales bacterium | reverse complement strand
GACGACGCTTCAGCCGGCGCGACGATGTAGTAGACCGGGATCGCGAGGTCGGTGTGCGGCAGCGACACGTCGCGGATCTCGGCACCGAGCGCGCGCAGATGCTCCAGGGCCGCGTCGCAACGCGCGCGCACGCGCGGATCGAGCGAGGCGGGGAAGTACTCCTTCGGCCGGCCGACCACCATCCCCTTCACCGGCTTCGCGTGCGCGAGGTGATAGTCGGGGACCGCGAGCTCGGCGGAGGTCGAGTCGCGGACATCATGGCCGGCGATCGCGCTCAGTCCGCGCGCGGCGTCGTCCACGGTGGCGCCGAACACGCCCACCTGATCGAGCGACGACGCGAAAGCCACCAGCCCGAACCGACTCACGCGTCCATACGTCGGCTTCACGCCGACGATGCCACAGAACGCGGCGGGCTGCCGCACCGAGCCGCCGGTCTCCGAGCCCAGCGCGATGGACACGATGCCCGCCGCGACCGCCGCGGCAGACCCGCCCGACGATCCGCCCGGCACGCGGTCGGGCGCGAGCGGGTTTCTCGTGGGCCCATATGCGCTGTTCTCGGTAGACGAACCCATCGCGAACTCGTCCATGTTGGTCTTGCCGAAGGGAATCGCCCCCGCCTCGGACAGGCGGCGCACGACTGTCGCCTGGTACGGGCTCACGTACCCGGCGAGAATCTTCGAGCCGCAGGTCGTGGGATGGTGCAGCGTGGCGATGTTATCCTTGATGGCGACGGGCACGCCGAACAGCAGGCCGGGATCGGTGTCGGACAGCTGCGTCGCGGACACCGTGGCGTGCTCGCGGAGATACCGCTCGTCGAGCGACACGAAGATGTTGAGACCGTCGCGTCCCGCCTTCACGGCGCGTGCGCGCGCGAGCGCGCTGTCCACCGTCGCGGCCGCGGTCGTGTGACCTTCGGCGGTGTGCGCACGCAGGGCCGCTGACGCGCCCCGGGTGATCGCGTCCGTCATTTCTCCTCCGTCGACTCGTGGGTCGAGAGCCGTGGCACGATGAGAAATCCGTCGCGGAGCGCTGGAGCGAACGCGTCGATCGACCGTTCCAGCGGAATCGGCGCGCCGCCATCGGCGCGCACCGGCAGGCCGCGCGCGCCGACGCCAATCGCCTCCTGCACGCCGTCAGTCTTCACCTTCGACAGCTCGTCCATGTGCCCGAGGATGGTGTTCATCTCGCGCACGAGCAGCGCGGCACGCTCGTCGGTCAGGCCGAGCCTAGCCAGCGCCGCGATGTGCCGCACGTCGTCGATCGTGACCGCCACTAGTCGATGTCCCGTTCGAGGTTAGCCTGCGCAACGACGAGCGTCTTCCGACCGATCGCCTCGTCGTCGAAGTCGATCTTGGCCTTGAGGTCGCGCCCCGTGCCGGCCAGCTCGGCGATCACGCCGCTGCCGAACTTCCGGTGCTTCACCCGGGAGCCAACCTGGATGATCGCGGCGTCCTGCGATTCGGAGGCGTCGTCGAAGCTCGGCGCGCGCGTGACCGGCATCCCCGGACGCCGCGCCGCGGCGCTCGGCGGAAATGCGGCATCATCGTCCAGCACCGGCGTGCGCAACGCGGACTCCATGAGGCCCGGCCGCTTGCGAGAGTTGCCCCACTGACTCCCGCCGCCGAGCGACTGCATGAACGACCGGCCCGAGCTGCGCACCTTGATCGTCTTGCGCTGCTCGAGCATCTCCTCGGGGATGGCGACGAGAAAGCTCGACGCCTTGGAGGGCATGAACTCGCCGTTGCGCCGCCGCTCCTCGGCATGCGTGAGGAAGAGCTTCTTCTCCGCGCGCGTGATGCCGACGTAGAACAGGCGCCGCTCCTCTTCCAGCAGCGCGGGGTCGTCGAATGCCTTGGCGAGGGGGAACAGACCGTCTTCGAGCCCCGTGATGAAGACGATCGGAAACTCGAGGCCCTTCGCATTGTGCAGCGTCATGAGGGTGACGGCATCGGCGTCCGGGCCGAGCTTGTCGAGCTCCGCCACCAGCATCGCCTTCTGGAGGAAGTGATCGAGCGGCGTGAGCCCGACCTCGCCCTCCTCGTCGGCGACCTGCTCGGCAGCGCCGGTGATGAGCTCCCGCACGTTGTCGAGGCGATCGGCCGACTCCGGTCCCTCGGCGCGCAGGTACTCGTCATAGCGGATGCCGTCGACGACTTCCCTGAGCAGCTCGTCCACCGCGGCTTCCCGTGCCGACTCCCGAAACCGACCGATCAGCGCGGCGAACTCCGCGAGCGCACCGCGCGCCGCGGACCGGATCGGGCCGAGCAGCTCGGGCCGCACGGCGGCGGCGAGCATGGGAATGCCGGCCGAGCGCGCGGCGACCGACAGCGCTTCGATCGTCGTGTCGCCGAGCCCGCGCTTCGGAATCGCCACGGCGCGGCGGAAGGCTCCGTCGTCCGCGGGATTGGCGATGAGCTTGAGATAGCCCATGAGATCGCGGATCTCGCGCCGGTCGTAGAAGCGCACGTTCCCGACGAGCCGGTAGGCGATGGCGCGCTTGCGGAGCCCTTCCTCGAGCGCGCGGCTCTGCGAGTTGGTGCGATACACGACCGCGACGTCGCGCAGCGTGAGCGCGGAGGACTGCGCGCGTCGCGCCACGATCTCCTCCACCACGAAGTCCGCCTCGTCGCGCTCGTCGAGGCAGCGCACGGCCGTCACGCGCTCGCCGCTCGCGCGCGTGGGGCGGAGCGTCTTGCCCATGCGGCCGCGGTTCGCGCTGATGACGACGTTCGCGAGATCCAGCACCTCCGGCGTGCTGCGATAGTTCTCCTCGAGCCGCACCGTGTGCGCGTCGGGAAAGTCCTTGTTGAAGTCGAGGATGTTGCGGATGTCGGCGCCGCGCCAGCCGTAGATGGACTGATCGTCGTCGCCGACGACGCACAGGTTGCCGTGGCCGCCGGCCAACAGCTTCACCAGCTGGTACTGGGCGCGGTTGGTGTCCTGGTACTCGTCCACCAGAATGTACTGGAACTTGCGACGGTACTTCTCCAGCTCGTGCGGGCTCTCGGCGAGCATGCGAACCGGCAACACCAGCAGGTCGTCGAAGTCGGCGGCGTTCGCGACGCGCAGGTCCTCGCCCATGTCGCGATACACCACGGCCACGGCGCGTGAGAACGGATCCTTCGCCAGATTCGCGAACTCGTCGGGAGGAACGAGGGCGTTCTTCGCGTCGGAGATGGCGGCATGCACACCGCGCGGCGTGAACTGCTTCGTGTTGAGCTTGTGGCGCTCCATGATGCGCTTCACCACGCTGCCCGTATCGTCCTGGTCGTAGATCGTGAACGACGGCGTGCGGCCCACCAGGTGCGGCGCCGCGCGCAGCATGCGGGCCCCGATCGCGTGGAAGGTGCCGATCCACATGCCAGCAGGCTGGCGTCCCAGGAGCCGCGCGATGCGCTCCTTCATCTCGCCGGCGGCCTTGTTCGTGAACGTCACGGCGAGAATCCGGCTCGGATCCACACCGTGCTGGTCGATGAGCCGCGCGAGCCGCGTGGTGAGGACGCGCGTCTTTCCCGACCCCGCCCCCGCGAGGACGAGCAGCGGCCCCGTGACCTGCAGCACGGCCTCTCGCTGCGCGGCGTTCAGTCCCTCGAGCAGCGGATCGTCAGTCGCGATGGGCATCAGGGCAAGATAATCTCGAACGCCGCGCCGCGTTCGCTCGTCGCGAGGCGCAGCGTGCCACCGTGGTTCTCCTGCACGATGCGGCGCGCGAGCGCGAGGCCGATCCCCCATCCACTCTGCTTCGTGGAGAACCCCGGCTCGAAGATCCGGGTGCGCAGCTCACGCGGAATGCCGGGTCCGTCGTCGGCCACGGTGAGCACCGCGCCCCCGCCCTGCCGGCGCCGCGCCGAGACGGCGATTCGGCCGCCGCGACCGGCGAGCGCATCCACCGAGTTCTTCACGAGCACCTCGAGCGCCCATTCCAGGAGCACCACGTCGCCGGTCACCGACACGGGCTCCGCGTGCGCGGCCACGTCGATCGCCACCCGGTGCGCCAGCGTGGGTACGCGAGCTCGGAAGTAGGTGGTGATGCGATCCACCAGCGCATCCAGATCCACCTGTTCGCGGCGCCGTTCCCGTCCGATGCGCTCGAATCGGTGGGCCACGCGGTCGAGCCGCTCGAGATCGGCCCGCATGTGCGTGATGGCGCTCAGCGTGCCGGCATCGGGGTCGCGCTCCTCGATCAGCTCGATCCACCCGACGAGGCTCGACAGCGGCGTGCCCAGCTGATGCGCCGACTCGCGCGCCATGCCCGCGAGCACGCGCTCACGCTCCGCGTCGCCACGCGTGCGCACGATGGAGACCGCCGCCAGCAGCAGCACGAACGCCGTGATCGCCTGGAGGCCCGGGATGATGCGCAACCACTTCACGAGCGGCGTGTTGCCGTAATGGATCCGGCCGACGAGCGAATCCACGACGGGGGCATTCTGCCGATCGAGCTCGCGCACGTAGGCGCGCACGGCGGAATCGTCGCTGGCCACGTCGGCCGGAAGGTTGGCCTGTGCCGTCGGGCGTCCCGCGCTGTCGGTCACGATGAGCGGCACTCCCTGCTCGACGATGCTCTTCGACAGGTCGAACAGCGCCTGAGTGCCGGCTCCCTCGCTCGTGTCGCTCTGGGCGCGGAACACGCGCGCGTACATCCGGCTGGAGCGAAGCGCCTCGCGGCGCAGCTCGCCCACGATGCGCTGGGTGTACACGACGTACGAGGCGAGGAGGATGGCCAGGACGACGGCGACGAGGAGCTCCGGAGCGCCGCGGCGCATCGTCTATCCGAGCCGGTCGGTTCCCAGGAACGGCCGCAGCACCTCGGGGACGATCACGGTGCCGTCCGGCTGCTGATAGTGCTCGAGGATGCAGGCGATGGTGCGCGGAAACGCGAGCGCCGAGGCGTTGAGGGTGTGCACGAAGCGCGGTGGCTCGTTCTTCCCCGGGCGATAGCGGATGTTGGCGCGGCGTGCCTGGAAATCGCTGAAGGTGCTGGCCGAGCTGACCTCCAGCCACGCGCCGACCCCGGGCGCCCATGCCTCGAGATCGTAGGTCTTGGCGCTCGCGAATCCGGTGTCGCCCGCCGCGAGGAGCTTGACGCGATACGGGATGCCGAGTCCCTGCAGCGCCGCTTCCGCGTGGCCCAACATCAGCTCCAGCTGCGCGCCCGATTCCTCGGCGGTGGAGTAGCGCACGAGCTCGACCTTGTCGAACTGATGCACGCGGAGAATGCCGCGCGTATCCTTCCCCGCCGAGCCGGCCTCACGTCGAAAGCACGGCGTGTACGCCGTGAAGCCACGCGGCAACGTCCCAGCCTCGAGGATTTCGCCCCGGTACAGGTTGGTGACCGGAACTTCGGCGGTCGGGATGAGAAAGAGGTCGTCGTCCGCGATGCGGTACATGTCGTCCTCGAACTTCGGCAGCTGGCCGGTGCCGGTCATCGCCGTCCGGTTCACCAGCAGCGGCGCCCACACTTCCTCGTACCCGTGCTGGCCCGTGTGCAGGCCCAGGAAGTAGCTCATGAGCGCGCGGACGAGGCGCGCCCCGCTGCCGCGAAAGACCGGAAAGCCCGAGCCGCTCACCTTGGCGCCGCGCTCGAGATCGAGCATCCCCTGCTCGGCGGCGATCTCCCAGTGGGGACGCACGCCGGCCGACGGTCGCGGAGCGCCCCAGCTCCGCACGATGACGTTCTGCGCTTCGCCGCCTTCGGGCACGTCGGGCAGCGTGATGTTGGGGACTTCCGCAAGGATGCGCGTGAGCGTGCCTTCCACGTCCGCCAGCTCCGCCTCGAGCCGAGAAATCTCCTCGCCCTGGGTGCGGCCCTGCGCGATCAGGTCGTCGGCGGGCTCGCCGGCCTTCTTGCGGCGGGCGACTTCCTGCGAGCTGACGTTGCGCACCGCTCGTCGCTCCCCGACCGCCTGCACGAGCAGGCGGCGTTCCTGCTCGAGCGCTTCGCACCGATCGAGCTGCGGGCCCAGCGCGTCGAGAGCGCCGCGCCGCCGCATCGCCTCGCGCAACTCGCCGGGACGCTCGCGCAGCAGCTTCAGGTCGTGCATCAGCTCGTGGGTATCGAGTCCGGCACGACCGAGCGATAGCCGCAGTTGGGATCCAGCACCGTGCGTGCGTAGAGCTTGCGCGTCGAGGCGTTCACGCTGTCCACCGTCAGCTTCGCGTACAGCATCTGTCCGCCAAGGCTATAGATGCACGACGTGAGGTCGTGGAGCTCGACCGCGATCACGTCGCCCACGTTGACGGTACGCGCGGCGAGGGTGTCGTATCCCGTGGCCGGCACCTGCAGCACGGTCTCGAACGCGCCGGGCACCACCTGCAGACCCACCCGCTTCACGGAGCCCGCGAGGTCGCTCGCGATGGCCCGCACCGGATATACGATGGGACGGCCCGTCGCATCGAGGTCGAACGCGACATCGAACGCAAAGCTCGCGTCGGCGCGCGCGGCGCCGCCGAGGAAGCTGATGGCGGTGGCGGCGTTGACGGGCGCGCCCGTGAACGCATAGAGCGAGTAGGAACTGAGCGCGTTCGCGTACGTGGCCTTCGGCTTCGTCGGGGCGCCACAGGCGACGGCGAGCACAGCGAGGGCCACCACGACGATGCGCGTGAGGCGGGTCGGCAGCATGAGTCGGACGGAGTGGTGACGTGAGGCGGGCTGTGCGTACGATATGCCTGCGCACGGGCAAACTCAAGCGAGCCGCGTCGCTTGACTTCATCCCCCTCGCCCTTAATCTTCGCAACACTTCCCCATACGGAGTGGGCATGGCCAGCATCCGCGACCTCGTCGGCGCGATTCGACAGCGCGAAGGGGTGGAGGCAGCGGTCATTCTCGGCCGCGACGGCCTTCTGATCGACAGCCAGGCTGTGCCTGGCGTAGACGCCGAGGACATCGCCGCGCGAATCCCCGCCATCATCGGCCCGGCGGACGAGCTCGGGAACGGCGCGAAGCGCGGCCCCCTCCTCACCGCCGTCCTCGAGTTCCGCGACGGCCTGGCGATCGCCTCGGTGCTCAGCGCGGACGCGATTCTCCTCGTGCTCGTGAAGCCGGAGGCCAACATCGGCCAGCTCCTCTTCGAGCTGCGGCGCAATCGCGAACAGATCGCGGCCCTGGTCTAGCGTGACTGACGCAAACCACCTGACCCACGCGCTCGTCGCCGACGACGAGCCGCACATCGGACGCATCATCAAGATGAAGCTCGAGCAGGGCCCGTTTCGCGTCACGCTGGCGTACGACGGACGCGAGGCCCTGGAAGTGCTGCGCCGCGAGGGCGACATCGGCCTGGTGCTGCTCGACCTCATGATGCCCTACCTGAGCGGGCTCGACGTGCTGGCGGAGATGAAGCGCGACGACCGCCTGAAGCACGTGCCGACGATCGTGCTCACGGCGGCGGGCCAGGAACAGCAGCATCACATGGCGATGGAGCTCGGCGCGAGCGAGTTCCTCACGAAGCCGTTCAGCCCCAAGAAGCTGTACGCCCGCGCCGCCGAGCTGGCCGGATACGCGCCCGAGGAGCCGGGCATCGGATCGTCATGAGCCGTTGGGCCGTCGTCCTGGCCGGCGGCGTCGGCTCGCGCTTCTGGCCCATCAGCACGGCCGAGCGGCCGAAACAGCTGCTGGCGCTCGCGACCGAGGCGCCCCTGCTCACCGATGCGCTCGAGCGGCTGGCGCCGATGGTGCCGCCGGAGCGTACCCTGGTTCTCACGAACGCCGACCTCGTGAGCGCCGTCGCCGAGCTCGCGCCGCAGATTCCTCGCGAGAATCTCATCGCGGAACCGCGGCCCGCCGGCACGGCCGCCGCGCTGGCGTGGGCGGCGCACGTCATCCGGCGGCGGGGCGGTGACACGGCGGTGATGCTCAGCGTGCACGCCGATTGGGCGGTGAAGGACGTCGACGGCTTTCGCCGCGCGCTGTCCGCCGCCGCGGAGACGGCGGAGCGGCATCATGCTCTCGTCACGATCGGTGTGGTGCCCGATCGCCCCGACCCGGGATTTGGCTATATCCAGCCGGGTGAGGAGCTCGATCCCGGTGTGCGGCGCGTCGCCCGCTTCGTGGAGAAGCCGGACCGCGCGCGCGCCGAGACGATGGTCGCGGACGGATATCTGTGGAACTCGGGGATCTTCGTGTGGCGCGTCGGCGACTTTCTCGCCGAGGTGCGCGCGCTCACACCGGAGATCGCGCCGCATCTCGCGGCGCACGGCGACGACCTCACGGCGTTCTTCGCGGCCACCACCTCGGGGATCGCCGTGGACGTCGGAGTGCTGGAGCGGAGCCGGCACGTGCTGGTGCTCCGGGGCGACTTCGGCTGGGACGACGTCGGCACGTGGGCGGCTCTGCGGCGCGTCCGCAGCTGCGATGCGAACGGCAACGCGTTGGCTGGCCTCGTGCACACGCTGGATGCCCATGGCAACGTCGTGCATGCCGAGGGTAACAGTGTGGTGCTGTACGGGGTCAGTGATCTCGTGGTGGTGACGCGCGAGGGACTCACACTCGTCACGACGCTCGACAAGGCGGCGGAGCTGAAGACGCTGCTCCAATCACTGCCCGACGCGTTCCACACCGCGACATGAGCGCGATCCATCTCTACGACGATGCGCGGGCGCGGACGTTCGAGCCGTTCGCGCTGACGCGCCCGGCGGGCGAGCTCCGCGCCGGCGCGCTGCTCGTGC
>JBBQDE010000088.1:0-8713 GCA_038319425.1 Gemmatimonadales bacterium | reverse complement strand
GATGAAGTCGATGCTGATCTCCTTCGGACAGGCTTCCTGGCACTCGCCGAACAGCGTACATCCGCCGAACGACTCGATATCCATCTGCGCCACCATCTTCAGCGCGCGGCGGTATCGCTCGGGCTGGCCCTGCGGCAGCAGGCCGAGGTGCGAGATCTTCGCGCTCGTGAAGAGCGACGCGGAGCCGTTGGGGCACGCCGCCACGCACGCGCCGCATCCGATGCAGGCCGCGGCGTCCATCGCCGCATCGGCATCGGGCTTGGGCACCGGAATGATGTTGCCGTCCTTGGCGCCGCCCGTGGACACGCTGACGTATCCGCCGGCCCCGATGATCCGGTCCAGCGCTCCGCGATTGACGACGAGATCCTTGATCACCGGGAACGCGCGCGCCCGCCACGGTTCGATGACGAGCGTCTCGCCGCTGCGGAAGCTGCGCATGTGCAGCTGGCAGGCGGCCGTGCCCTTCGCCGGCCCATGCGCAACCCCGTTGATCATCACGCCGCACGAGCCGCAGATGCCCTCGCGGCAGTCGTGGTCGAACGCGATCGGCACCTCGCCCTTCTCGATCAGCCGCTCGTTCACCACGTCGAGCATCTCGAGGAACGACATGTCCGGGCTTACGTCGGTGGCCTGATACTCCTGCAGCGCCCCGTCGGCATCGGGGCCGCGCTGGCGCCACACCTTCAGCGTGAGCTGCATGGTTCCGCTCATTTGTAGCTCCGCTGTGACAGCTTGATGTTCTCGTAGACGAGCGGCTCCGTGTTGAGGACCGGCGGACGCGTTTCTCCCGCGTACTCCCACGCCGCCACGTATGCGAAGTGCTCGTCGTCGCGCCGCGCCTCGCCGTCGGGGGTCTGGTACTCGAGCCGGAAGTGGCCGCCGCACGACTCCTCGCGATGCAGCGCATCCCGGCACATCAGCTCGCCCAGTTCCAGAAAGTCGGCCACACGACCGGCATGCTCGAGGGTCTGATTGAGGTCGGCGCCTTCGCCGGGCACCATCACGTCGCGCCAGAACTCCTCGCGCAGTTTGGGGATGAGCTCGAGCGCCGTTCGCAGGCCCTCGGCACTCCGCGCCATCCCGCAGTGCTCCCACATGATCTTGCCCAGCTCACGATGGAACGACGCCACCGTGCGGCTGCCCTTCACGGTGAGCAGTCGCTTCGTGCGCGCCGCCACGTCGGTCACCGCCGCCTGCACCTCGGGCGCGTCGGCCGCGACGGGCTCCAGCTTGTTCGACGCGATGTAGTCGCCGAGCGTGTTCGGCAGCACGAAGTACCCGTCAGCCAGCCCCTGCATCAGTGCACTGGCGCCCAGCCGGTTTGCACCGTGGTCGGAAAAGTTGGCCTCGCCCGCCACGTGCAGCCCCGGAATGGTGCTCATCAGGTTGTAGTCCACCCACAGGCCGCCCATCGTGTAGTGCACGGCGGGGTAGATGCGCATCGGAACCTGGTACGGATTCTCGTCCGTGATGCGCTGGTACATTTCGAACAGGTTGCCATACCGCTCGCGGATGCGGTCCTCGCCCACGCGGCGGATCGCGTCGGCGAAGTCGAGATACACGCCCCGGCCGCCCGGTCCGACGCCGCGTCCCTCATCGCACACCTCTTTCGCGGCGCGCGAGGCGATGTCTCGCGGCGACAGGTTGCCGAAGCTCGGGTACTTGCGCTCGAGAAAGTAGTCGCGGTCCTGCTCGGGAATGTCGCCGGGCGCCATGGCGCAGTCTTCCGTGCGCTTCGGCACCCAGACGCGCCCATCGTTGCGCAGCGATTCCGACATCAGCGTGAGCTTGCTCTGATGCTCGCCCGCGACCGGGATGCAGGTGGGATGGATCTGCGTGAAGCACGGGTTGGCGAACGCCGCCCCGCGCTTGTACGCGCGCCAGATGGCGGTGGCGTTGCAGCCCTTGGCGTTGGTCGAGAGGTAGAAGACGTTGCCGTATCCGCCCGTCGCCAGCACGACGGCGTCAGCGAGATGCGGTTCGATCGTGCCGGTGACCTCGTCGCGCACCACGATGCCGCGCGCGCGGCCGTTCACCACGATCAGGTCGAGCATTTCTGCGCGCGGGAACATCGTGACGCCACCCTTCGCTATCTCCTTCTCCAGTGCCTGGTAGGCACCCAGGAGCAGCTGCTGCCCCGTCTGGCCGCGCGCGTAGAAGGTGCGGGAGACCTGTGCGCCGCCGAACGAGCGGTTGGCGAGCAGGCCGCCGTACTCACGCGCGAACGGCACGCCCTGCGCCACGCACTGGTCGATGATGTTCACGCTGATCTGCGCGAGGCGATAGACGTTCCCTTCCCGCGCGCGGAAGTCGCCGCCCTTGATCGTGTCGTAGAACAGGCGCTGGATGCTGTCGCCGTCGTTCTGGTAGTTCTTCGCCGCGTTGATCCCGCCCTGCGCCGCGATCGAATGGGCCCGGCGCGGCGAGTCCTGGTAGCAGTAGCAGCGCACGTTGTATCCCAGCTCGCTCAGCGTGGCGGCGGCGGCGCCCCCTGCGAGCCCGGATCCGACGACGATGACGGTGTGTTTCCGCTTGTTGGCCGGGTTCACCAGCTTCATGTCGAACCGGTGCCGGTCCCACTTCTCCGGCAGCGGACCCGCCGGGATCCTGGCCTTGAGGTCGATCGTCATTTATCGGATCACTCCAAGGAACACGGCGACCGGAATCACGCTGAAGCCGAGCCACACGACGATCGCCACGACCGTCGCGACGCGCCGGTGCAGCGGATGGGCGGATGGCCTGGTGAGGCCCAGCGTGCGCACCGAGCTCCACGCGCCGTGAAAGAGGTGCAGCATGAGGAATAACATGGCGACGACGTAGACCGCCGCGACCCACGGCGTGCGAAACGCCGAGATGATGTTGCCGTACACGTCGGCTGCGCTCCACGCCGGATACATCGCATCCGCCGTGCTCGCCGCCGGGAACACGGTGCCGGTGGTGAAGTGCAGGATGTGGAAGACGATGAAGACGAGGAGCAGCACACCGCCCCACCGCATCGTACGTGAGGCCACCGTGCTCACCTGGGGGTCGCGCCGCGCGTAGTCGATGGGGCGGGCGTTCCGCTTGATCTGTGTGAGCTGCCACGCCATGAGCACGTGCAGCACCAGCGCAACCAGCAGGAGCAGGCGCGCGACCCACAGGAATTCACCGAGGCTCTTCAGGAACGACGCGTACGCGTTCATCTTCGCAGCGCCGAGAAACACCTGGAGGTTGCCCGCCATGTGCCCGATCACGAACACGACCAGCAGCAGGCCGGTCACCGCCATGATCGCCTTCTTTCCGATCGTCGAGCGATATAACGTCAGGGCCCACATGAATGCAGCTCCGTGATTGAAGCAAAGCGGGCGGCACTCGATGAGTGCCGCCCGCCGGTGGATCAGAACTTGATCGCTGCCATCGGCTCGCGAACGGCGTCGGCGCTTTTCTGCAGCGCCGACTTCTCGTCCGCGGTCAGCGTGACCTCGATGACCTTCTCGAGACCCTTGCGCCCGAGCAGGCAGGGGACGCCCAGGAAGAGATCCTTCATGCCGTATTCACCCTGGAGCCACGCCGCGCACGGCAGGATGCGACGCTGGTCGTTCACGATCGCCTCCGCCATCTGCACGGCGCCGGCCGACGGTGCGTAGTAGGCCGAGCCGGTCTTGAGGTGCTTCACGATCTCGGCGCCGCCGTTGCGGGTGCGATCCACGATCGCGTCGAGGGTGGACTTGTCCATGAGCTGCGTGATCGGAATGCCGCTCACGCTGGTGTAGGAGATGAGCGGCACCATCGTGTCGCCGTGGCCGCCGAGCACCATCGCCTGGATGTCACGCACCGAGACATCGAGCGCCTCGGCGAGGAAGGCCCGGTAGCGCGCCGTGTCGAGCACGCCCGCCATGCCGAGCACGCGCTCGCGCGGGAAACCAGTGGCTTCCTTCGCGACGTAGCACATCACGTCGAGTGGGTTGCTGACGACGATGAGGATCGCCTTCGGCGACGACTTCGCGATTTGCTCGGCCACGGACTTCACGATGCCCGCGTTGGTGTTCAGCAGATCGTCGCGCGACATCCCGGGCTTGCGCGCGATGCCGGCGGTGATGATGACGATGTCGGAGTCCTTCGTTTCGTCGTAGCCGTTGGTGCCGATGATCCGGGAATCGTAGCCCTCGATCGGGGCGCTCTGCCACTGATCGAGCGCCTTGCCCTGCGGGATGCCCTCGGCGACGTCCACCATGACGACGGTACGGGCGAGCTCCTTCTCCGCCACGCGCTGCGCGGCCGTGGCTCCGACGTTGCCGGCGCCGACGACGGTGATCTTATTGACCATGGGACGTATGTCTGAAGGTGAGGTGACGCCCAGACAAAACTAGCGGCGTCACGCGGGGAATCTACCCACCGTTTCTCAGCCGCCGACCTGCGACAGCGCGCGCAGTCCGCCATTGCGGCGCGACAGCAATGCGTGGGCCTCCGGCTTCTCCGCCATCGCCTGGCGGACGAAGGGCTCGAGCGGAATACCCGCGCGCAGCGGCGTGCGCAGGTCAACCTCGTGGTCGCCGAACAGACACGTGCGCAGCCGCCCGTCCGCCGTAAGACGCACCCGGTTGCAGCTTCCGCAGTAGGTATGCGTCATCGGCGTGATGACACCGATGCTCCCCCGCGCGCCTGGAATGCGCGAGTAGGCCGCCGGCCCGTTGCCGCGGGCCGGACCGCTCGACGACTCGAGCGCCCCGAACTCGGCGCGAATGTGTCCCAGAATCTCGTCGCTGGGCACCACGTGCTCGTCGGTGAGCATCTCCATCTCTCCGACAGGCATGAGCTCGATGAACCGCACGTGCCACGGGTTCGCGAGGGTCAGCCGCGCGAACTCCACCACCTCGTCGTCGTTGGTGCCGCGCATGACGACGACGTTGAGCTTGATCGGATCGAGGCCCGCGGCGTGCGCCGCCCTCGCGGCACGAACCGGATCGAAGCCGAGGTTGCGACGGGCGATCGCCACGATGCGCTCCTCGCGCAGGCTGTCGGCCGAGATGTTCACGCGATCGAGTCCTGCCGCCACCAGCTCGTGCGCGAGCTCGGGAAGCTTCACGCCGTTCGTCGACAGCGCGATGTCCTCCACCTGCGGCACGGCGCGCAGCATCGCGACGAGCCGTGAGAGCTGCGGCCGGATGGTCGGCTCGCCACCCGTGAGTCGAACGCGCCGCAAGCCGAGCGGCGCGAGCTGGCGCACGACCTCGGCGATCTCTTCATAGCTGAGGATGTCGCTCTTCGGCAGCCAGGGCAGCCCTTCCAGCGGCATGCAGTAGCGGCAGCGGAAGTTGCAGCGATCGGTGACCGAGATCCGCAGGTACTGGATCGTGCGGCCGAACTGGTCGACGAGCGTCATCGCGCCCCTCCCGTCGCCGCGGGAGCGGCCGGCCGGCCCGATGGGTCGACCCACTCTCGCGAACCATCGAGGTAATGCTCGCGCTTCCAGATGGGCACGCGCTTCTTGAGCTCCTCGATGCTCCAGCGCGACGCATCGTACGCCGCGCCTCGGTGGGCGTGCGCCACGGCGATGCCGACGCTGACGTCCTCGAGCCCGAGCTCGCCCAGGCGATGCGCGATCGCCACCTCCGCCGCGCGGAACCGCTGCTCGGCCTCCTCGGCAATCGCGGCGAGCTCGCGGGCGGCCATCGCCTCGTAGGCCGAGTACTCGATGCCGCTCACGCCGCGGCCGTCGTTCACGTCGCGCACGATCCCGAGAAAGAGGACCACCGCCCCGTGCCGCGAGCCGGTGACGGAACGCAGCAGCGCGACCGGATCGATCGGATCGCGCGTGAGTCGCGTAACCGGAGTCATCCGCCCGCCACCGGGGGAATCACGGCGACCTCGTCTCCGGCGCGAACCACGCTGGCGGCTGTGGCGTAGCGCTGATTGACCGCGACGAGCGGCGAGGGCGGAAGCCGCTCGGCGCCCGGTCGTGCACGAAGCCGGGCGAGGACGTCCGCCACCGTCGCGTCGGCGGGAAGGTCGACGCGCAGGCTACTCGCGCCCAAGGCATCGGCGTACGAGGCGAAGAGAAGGACGGTGATGCTCATTGGCTCCATGCTACAGAACCTAGCCGACGCGCGGAAGTTCCCGGCGGAAACGAAAGCGCCCCGGCAAGTGGGCCGAGGCGCAAACTTCGCTCTGGTCGGCGGTTACGCCTCGGATAGCTCCTCTTCTTCCTCGTCGAGATCGGCGATGTCGATGTTGGCGACCATGGCACGAAGCTCCTTCGACGGCTTGAACACCGGCACGGGGCGCGCGGAGACCTCCACCGGCGAGCCAGTCCGCGGGTTGCGCGCCATCCGAGTCTTGCGGTGGCGAATCTTGAACGTGCCGAAGCCGCGGACCTCGATGTTCTTCTGTTCCTGCAGTGCTTCCTTGATCGCATCCAGGAACGAATCGACCACGCGAGCGCAGTCCTTCTTGGAGATCATTGGCCCCGCCGTGCGGGAAATCTGGGCGGTCACACGCTCGACCAGATCGGCTTTCGTCATGAGAGATGCCTGTGCGCGGGCGGCGGAGGGGGCTAAAAGCTGATCGAACTTATCCGCGTTAACTCTTGTGTGTCAAGAGCTTGGGCCACGTCAGCGGCGCGCCTTTCGGACGGTCTCCATGAACTGCTCGAACATGGGGCGGGCATCGTGGGGTCCCGGGGCCGCCTCAGGATGGTACTGGACAGCGAAGATGGGCAACTCCCGGTGCCTCAGTCCCTCGACCGTGCCGTCGTTCAGGTTCACGTGGGTCACCTCGAGCGCCGGGGCGCCGGGAATCGCCGCCTCGCTCCCTTGCACGGCAAACCCATGATTCTGGGAGGTGATGAGAATGCGGCCGGTCTCGAGCTCGCGCACCGGATGATTACCGCCGCGGTGCCCGTACGGCATCTTCGCCGTGCTCGCCCCGAAGGTGAGGCCCAACAGCTGATGTCCCAGGCAGATGCCGAAGATCGGCATCTCCTTTTCCGCCAGTGAACGGATGGTCTCGGGCGCGTACGTGATGGCGTCCGGATCGCCCGGTCCGTTGGAGAGGAACACGCCGTCGGGCTCCATCGCCAGCACGTCCTCCGCAGACGTCCGCGCCGGCACGACGGTGACGCAGCACTCGGCGTCGTCGAACAGGCGCAGAATGTTGCGCTTGATGCCATAGTCGTACGCAACGATGTGGTTGGGCGCCTGCGGGTTGCCCCAGCTGTACGACTCGGCCGTGCTCACGCGGGAGGCGAGATCGAGTCCCTCCATCGACGGACAGGCCTCGAGCTCTGCGCGCACGGCATCCGAGGGCGCGTCGCCGGCGCCGACCGCGCCGCGCATGACGCCAACGGTTCTCAGGTGCCGCGTGAGGCGTCGGGTGTCAACGCCTTCGAGCACCGGAATTTGCGCCGCTGTGAGGTAGCCTTCCAGATCGCCGTCGGCGCGCCAGTTCGAGTACGAGCGCGCGAGCTCGCGGCAGACGACGCCGGTCACCTGTGGCGCGCCCGATTCGGGGTCGGCCGGATTCACGCCGTAGTTGCCGAGCATCGGCGCCGTCATGACCACGATCTGGCCGCGGTAGGAGGGGTCCGTGAACACCTCCTGATACCCGCTCATGTTGGTCGTGAACACCACCTCGGCGACGGTAGTCGCCAGCGTGCCGCGCAGCACGCCACGAAACAGGGCTCCGTCCTCGAGGAGGAGGAAGCCCTTTGCTTCCACGCGAGCAGCCACCGTTATGGCTTGGCCGCTGGCGCCGGCGACTTGGCCGGTGCGGTTCCCGTCGCGGGCGCAACAGGCGTGAGCGGTAGCGCGGTGCTCGCATTCGATGTCGCCGGTGCCGATACGGGCGCGGGAGGCGTGGTGAACGCCTGGTCGAGCACGGACTTGGGCGCGCGCTGGCGCGTAGACGCGAGCGAGAGGATGAACGAGAGCAGCAGGAAGATCGCCCCGCCCCACCAGCTGGTGCGCGTCAGCAGGTTGCCTGCCTGCCGGGTGCCGAGCAGAGAGTCGGCCGAGCTGCTCACGCCACCGAAGCTAGCCGCGAGGCCGTTGCCCTTCCCGCTCTGGAGCAGGATGGCGGCGATCAGCACGAGGCTGTCGATGACGAGGAGGACGAGCAGAAAGGTGAACATGCCGGCAACGAAGGTTTGAGGCGGAGGGAGGTAATCCCCGAATATCGCGGAAGTTAGGGGGGACAGTCAAGGCGAACGGCGACTCTCCCTCCACAAGCGACATCAGGAAAAGGCGGCCGCCGTTCACCGGCTGTTGCAGATCGTAGCCCACGCCTCCGCTTCGAGGCTCGCTCCGCCCACGAGCAGCCCGTCCACCTCGTCCGCCGCGAGCAAGGTCGCCGCATTGCCGGCGTTCACGCTGCCGCCGTACAGGATCGGCACGCCGACCGCGTCGTCGCCGATCTGTGCGCGCAACGCCTCGCGGATCACCCGATGAACCGTCGTCGCGTCATTCGGTGTGGCGGTGCGCCCCGTGCCGATCGCCCACACCGGCTCGTAGGCGATCATCATTTGACGCACGTCGTCGGGGGTGAGCTTCGAGAGGCCGGCGCGAAGCTGCTCCAGCACCACGCGTTCGGTCTCGCCGCGCTCGCGCTGTTCCAGCAGCTCGCCCACGCACAGCACGGGCGTCATCCCCGCGCCCGCGACGCGAGCGCACTTCTGCGCCGCCTGCGCATCCGTCTCGCCGAAGACGTGCCGGCGCTCGGAATGGCCGACGAGCACGAA
>JBBQDE010000087.1:0-8719 GCA_038319425.1 Gemmatimonadales bacterium | reverse complement strand
GCAGCACACGTCGCACGAAGGCTCGAAGTTCCTGCGCGGCGGCAAGATCGAGCCGCGCCGCATCGACGGCAGCGAAACAGTCGCCGACCTGATCGACGGCACCTTCCAGGCATACAACGCCGCGCGGCTCCGCGAAGCGTGCCAGCTGTTCACGAGCAAGATGCTCGAGAAGGATGTGACCGTCGGCCTCACCCTCACGGGCGCGCTCACGCCTGCGGGGCTCGGCATGTCGTCCATCATCCCGCTCATCGAGGCGGGCTTCGTGGACTGGATCATCTCCACCGGCGCGAACCTCTACCACGACGCGCACTTCGGCCTTGGATTATCGATGCACCGTGGTAATGCACAGGCGAGCGACACCGTCCTCCGCGAGGAAGGGATCGTCCGCATCTACGACATCTTCTTCGATTACGACGTCCTGCTCAGCACCGATGCGTTCTTCCGGAAGATCATCCAGGGCAAGGAATTCCAGCGGCCGATGAGCAGCGCGGAGTTCCACGCGCTCTGCGGCAAGTACATCCGTGAGCGCGAGAAGGCGCTCGGTATCGGCAACAAGTCGCTGCTCGGCGTCGCCTACGAGTGCGGCGTGCCGATCTACACATCGTCGCCCGGCGATTCGTCCATCGGGATGAACGTCGCCGCGCTGGCGCTCGAGGGGAACAAGTGCGTGATCGACCCCAACGCCGACGTGAACGAGACCGCGTCGATCGTCCTCGGCGCCAAGCGCGGCGGCGGGAAGAGCGCCATCATGATCTGCGGCGGCGGCAGCCCGAAGAACTTCGCGCTCCAGACCGAGCCGCAGATCCAGGAAGTGCTCGGCATCGACGAGAAGGGGCACGACTTCTTTCTTCAGATCACCGACGCGCGCCCGGACACCGGCGGCCTCTCCGGCGCCACGCCGGCCGAGGCGGTGAGCTGGGGCAAGATCGATCCCGACCGGCTCCCCGATGCGGTGGTCTGCTACCTGGATACGACCGTCGCCCTGCCGCTGCTCACCGCTTACGCGCACGCGAGGCACAAGCCTCGCACGCTCAAGCGCCTGCTCGACAAGCGCGCCCACAACATGAAGGTCCTCCGCGACGAGTTCGCGAAAGCCGGCGGCGCGCCGGCCGAGCCGTCCGACACCGACGCGAAGCTGCCCATGCACCGGTAGTGTGGAAGGGGGTCGCAGGGACACACCGCGATGCGCGTCTCCCTGCGTTCACCGTCACATCATTGCCGGATGGTCCGGATCGCGTGTTCCGCTCGCAGCGGGCGTGAACATCAGCTTTTCGGTGTAGGGCGCGGACTGCCCCGCCTTCATCTTCATGATCTGCTCGCCGTACATCTTGCGCGCGTCGTCGGCCGTGCGCTTGCCGGTGATGATCTCGTCCGACAGGTTGAGCGCCAACAGGTTGGCCCCCTCCTTGTCACAGCGCGCCGAGATCTCCCCATTGGTCCGCTCGGCCACCACGCTGCCGTCGAATTTCGCCAGCTCACCGAACTTCTCGGCGGGTACACGGTAGTTGACCCACTGCTGCATCACGTCCGTGTGCGCGCCCGGGAACTGGTGGTCCACCTCGTAATTGTACACCACCGTTCGCTTCCACGACCCGGTCTGCCCCCACACCGCCATGTGCTCGTTCATGTGCATCGGCCCACCGTACTTCTTGGTCATGTACATCACCGCTTCGGTCGAGGCCTTCGGCCAGCCGCGCATCCAGCGGTTCATCTGCGACATGTTCATCTTCATCGGCCGGTTGGGCATTCCGGCGGCCATGTCGTGGCCCATCGCCATCCCACGGTCCATTGCCTGGGCGGGCGCCTGCATCGACAACAGGGTGAGGCCGGCGAACGCCAGCGTCATGCTTCCTTTCACGCTTCGCTTCATGGTGTTCTTCTCTGAGAAAAGTGGGTAACGTGTGCTACGTGACAGGGGAGCAAGGAGCACGCCGACTTGGATCTCGCGCACGAGGAACCCCCGCAACCGGTCAGCGAGCCCGCGCGTCGCGCTGCTGATACCGGACGCGACGGTGCCTGTTTTTGCCTGACTCTCACATATTCGATCATGCGCATCGCCGACCTGCTCCTCCCCGAGTACGACGCCGAGATCACCACCACCCGAAAGGTCCTCGAGCGCGTGCCGGACGACCATGGCGACTGGAAGCCACACGAGAAAGCGTTCAAGATGGCACACCTTGCCCAGCTCGTCGCCATGCTGCCGGACTGGGTGGTGAAGACGCTCGAGCAGACGGAGCTCGACATCGCGCCCAAGGACAAGCCACGCGGCTCCGGATACACCGTCGAGAAGACCGCCACCCTGCTCGCCCTGTTCGACAAGAACGCCAAGGCGGGCCGCGCGGCGCTGACGCGAGTGACGGACGAGGAGCTCCAGGTCCCCTGGACGCTGAAGGCCGCGGGCAACGTCGTGCTGACGCAGCCGCGCTACATGATCCTCCGGCAGATGGTGCTCAACCACATCGTGCATCACCGGGCGCAGCTCGGCTTGTATCTCCGCCTTACCGACCAGAAGGTGCCGCAGATGTACGGCCCGACGGCCGACGAGCGGTAAGGCGGTGAGGCGGCAGGCGGTTTGGCGGCAAGCGGTCAAGAGGATTGACCGCCCGACCGCCCAACCGCTTCACCGCCCAACCGTTCCTCCAGTACCGCCTGCACGAACGCCAGCTTCGAGTACTCGCCCCCGCTCACGTACCCCACCCCCGCTTCGCGTCCCAGCACTCTCCGCGAGATCGCGCGCGGCGCGTCTCCCATCGCATGGCGCGCGTCAATCGCTTCGATCGTTTCTTCGAGCCATTCCATCTTCGCGCGCAGCTTGGCCGTCGCATCCGTGACCGGCCCCCGATGCGCGTCCAACAGCAGCCGCGGTTCCAGCGCCGCAGCCGCGCGCAGGCTCGCCACCAGCAGCCGGGGCGACTCGTGCCGATGGGCAACGCGCACCTTCACGCCGAGAAAGAGATCGCCCGAGACGAGGATGCGACCCTCGGCGTCCCACACGGCGAGGTGATCCGGCGAGTGACCCGGAAGCTCCAGCACCGTCAACGGGGCGACGTCGGCGTCGATGAGCGGCGTGACGAGGCGCGCGGCCTGCCCCCACACGAAATGGCGGTAGGCGGCGATCGACGGCCGCGTCCGCAGTGTCGCCTCGCACGCCGGGTGCATGCGCATCGGCAGCCCGCGCGCCGCCAGCATCGCCGCGTTGCCGGCGTGGTCCTCGTGCCAGTGCGTCACCACGGCGGCACGCGGCTTCAGCACCTCCACGGCCGCGGCGAGCTCGCGGCCGCCAAGGGCGCAGCCCGTGTCCACGAGCACGCCGCGCAGCAGGTACGCACTCACCTCGTAGCCCACGAGCCGGCCCTGCCACGACCTCAGCCGCAGCCGGGTCACGCTGGGCTCGATCTCCTCGAGGTCGAGGCTCATGTCCCCGGCCGAATTGCCCCGACGGTCCGGGAGCGATAGACTGAAGGGACGTGGCGCCCGGCCCCCGGCTCGGCGTCCTCTTTTTTTCCTGTCCCGCAGTCCGGCATTCCGATGATCGAAGAGCTCAAGTCGAAGCTCGGGGAAGAGGTCGAGAAGCTCCAGTTCGAGCTGAACGTTACCCTGCCGGGCGAGATCCGGCGGGCCGTCGAGATGGGCGACCTCCGAGAGAACAGCGAATACAAGGCGGCTCTCGAGCGGCAGCAGTTCGTGCGCGCGCGCCTCAGCCAGTTGCGCGAGCGGCTCAGCAAGCTGTCGTCCATCGACCTCACCCAGATCCCCCACGACAGTGTCGGGCTCGGATCCAAGGTCGTTGTGAAGGACGAGAAGTCCGGGCTCGAGGAGACGTACGACCTCGTTTTCGGCGACGCGCTGGAGTTCGAGGAGGGACAGGTCACGATGTCGTCCCCCATTGGCCGGTCGCTGCTCGGCAAGAAGGTCGGCGAGGTCGCCCTTCTCAAGCTCCCGACGACGATGCGGCGCCTGAAGGTGACGGACATCCAGACGATCCACGACCAGGCGGCCGACAAGGTCTGACGAGCGCGGCGGTCACGGCGCGCTCACGGCGCGCCGCGCTCCTCCACCCGGAACATCCGCTCCACCTCCGCGTCGTACTCGGCGATCGCCGCGCGCATCTCGATCGGGCTCCACGCGAGCCACCGCGCCACGTGTGACGCCACCCGCCGGGCCGCGCCGCGTCCATGGTCGCGCGTCTCGAACGCGAGCGGCGTGCGCCGGATCAGGAGGTCGCCGAGCGTGATGGCCATCTCCTCGCGCACGGCATAACAGAGCTCCGCCATCAGGTATGGCCGCGACGGCTCCACGCGCTCGGCGAGCGCCGGATCGTCGGCCGCGAGCGACCACACGGCGCGCCATTCGTCGCCGTGCGCCTGCACGAGGCGCGTCGCCACGCGCGAGTCGCCAGTGACCGCCGATGCCGCCACGATCTCGCCGGCGAGGTCGCTGATGCGCCCGCCGGCCAGTGGCTGTCGCGCCGTGAGCGCCGCCGTGCGTGGCCGCCCGAGCGAACGCTGCACCGCATCCACCACCTGCCGCGCCATCGCGCGATACGTCGTGAGCTTCCCACCCGTCACGCTCACCAACCCCGGCACGTGCTCGGTAATCGTGTGCTCGCGCGACGCCGAGCCCGGATCGTCCGCTCCACCCTCGTTCGCCTTGAGTGGCCGCAGCCCCGCCCACGCCGACACCACGTCATCGCGCGTGAGCCGCGCCGCGGGGAAGAAGTGGTTCGCCGCCTCGAGCAGATACGCCACATCCCCCTCCGTGGCGCGCACCTGATCCGGCTCCACCGTCTCGTAGGTATCCGTCGTGCCGACGATGGCGAAGTCTCCGGCCGGGAGCACGAACATCACGCGTCCGTCGCGCGGCGACAGAAGGGTGAGCGCGGCGACGTTGTCGATCCGCTCGCGCGCCACGCTCACGTGCACGCCCTTGCTGCCGCGCACCGCGGGGCGCGTGCCGCCGCCGGCCAACCGCTCCACGGTGTCGCTCCACGGCCCTGTGGCGTTCACCACCACGCGGGCTGTCACCATCACGGAGTTCCCCGTCGGCACGTCTACCACGCGCGCGCCGCCGACGCGGCCGTCGGCGGTCGTCAGCGACACGACGCGCACGTGGTTCACCGCCGTTGCTCCCGCCGCGATCGCCGAGCGGACGGTGGCAAGGGTGAGCCGCGCGTCGTCGGTCGCGGCATCCCAATAGCGGGCGCCGCCAACGAGCGCGGTGGCGTTGACGCGTGGCTCGCGCGCGAGCACGCCCGCGGTGCTCAACCGCTCGTGCCGGCCGACGTTCCGGAACAGCGCGAGCAGGTCGTACAGCGTCAGTCCGGCGGCGAGCTTCCATCGCGGCACACGCGCGCCGGCATAGACCGGCCACACGAACGGCATCGGTCGCACGAGGTGTGGCGCGATGCGGCGCAGCGTGCGCCGCTCGGCGCTCGACTCGAACACGAGCGCGAGCTGCCCGTGCTCCAGGTAGCGCACGCCGCCGTGCACCAGCCGCGACGAGCGGCTCGACGTCCCGCTCGCGAAGTCGTCCTGCTCCACGAGCGCCGTGCGCAGGCCGCGCAGTGCTGCGTCTCGCGCCACGCCCGCGCCCGTGATCCCGCCACCGATGACGAGCACGTCGAACGTCTCGTGCCCCAGGGTGTCGAGCGTGCGTTGGCGCGCGGCAAGTAACTGGGAGGGAGTCGATGGCACTCCCGAGAAGCTAATCCCCGCGTAGCTTCAAGCCATGCCTACCTTCGGTATACCGGGGCGACGCGTCGCGGTCGTCGCGGGGCTCCGCACACCCTTCGCCCGGGCCGGCACCTCGCTCAAGTCGCTGTCGGCCCTCGAGCTGGGCAAGCGCGTCGTCACGGAGCTGCTGCAACGGAGCGAGATCGACGGCCAGCTCGTCGAGGCGGTGATCTACGGAACCGTCGTCCCCTCGGTGCTCGCGCCGAACATCGCGCGCGAGGTGTCGCTCCTGCCGATGCTGCCGAAGGGTGTCCAGTCGTTCACGGTGAGCCGCGCCTGCGCCTCCGCGAACCAGGCCATCACCGACGCCGCGGACCAGATCGCCCTCGGCCACGCCGACGTCATCATCGCCGGCGGTGCGGAGTCGCTGTCGAACGTGCCCATCCTCCACTCGCGTGGCATGAGCGACGCGCTCGTGGCTGCATCGCGCGCCAAGAGCTTCGGCGGGCGGGTGCGCGCCCTCGCCAAGGTACGTCCGCGAGACCTCGTCCCCATCACGCCGGCCATCGCCGAGCCGTCCACCGGTGAGTCGATGGGCGAGTCGGCCGAGAAAATGGCGAAGATCAACGGCATCCCGCGCGCCGATCAGGACCACTTCGCGCTGCGCTCGCATCGCCTCGCCGCCGCCGGCACCGTGGACGGCCGGCTCACCGCCGAGATCGCCCCCGTGTTCGTGCCCCCCACCTTCGATGCGGTGACGACGGATAACGGCATCCGCTCCGACTCCACGATGGAGCAGCTCCGCGCCCTCAAGCCGGTGTTCGACCGGAAGTACGGGTCCGTCACCGCCGGCAACTCGTCACCGCTCACCGACGGAGCCAGCGCCGTGCTCCTCATGAGCGAGGAACGCGCGAAGGAGCCTGGCTACGTGCCGGTGGCATACATCAGGAGCTACGCGTACGCGGCGCTCGATCCGGGCGAGCAGCTGCTGATGGGCCCCGTGCTCGCCACGCCCGTGGCGCTCGACCGGGCCGGCCTCGACCTCAAGGACATCGACCTGATCGAGATGCACGAGGCCTTTGCCGCTCAGGTGCTCTGCAACCTTCACGGCTTCGAGTCCAGGGCATGGGCCGAGCGCGCGGGCTTCACGAAGCCGGTGGGAGAGGTGGACCGCTCGAAGCTCAACGTGATGGGCGGCTCCATCTCGATCGGGCACCCTTTCGGCGCGACCGGCGGACGGATCCTCACGACGCTCTGCAACGAGCTGGCGCGACGCGACGGCCAGTTCGGACTCATGACCGTCTGCGCCGCCGGCGGGATGGGCCACGCCATGGTGATCGAGCGACTATGACGTCCGCCCTCACGCTGGAGCACGTCGACGGCATCGCCGTCGTGACGATCGACCTGCCGGGAGAACCGGTGAACAAGGTGACGGCCGGACTTCGCGCCGACTTCGCGTCGTTGTTCGACGAGCTCGTCGCCGATACGTCCGTGAAGGGCGTCGTCCTCGCGTCCGCAAAGCGCGACACGTGGATCGCCGGCGCCGACATCGACGAGTTTCTTTCGATGAAGGTCGCCGCTGACGCCGAAGCGCTGAGTCGCGGCGGGCAGGAGCTGCTGGCACGGCTGGAATCGCTCACCATCCCGGTCGTCGCGGCCATCCACGGTGCGTGCCTCGGCGGTGGGCTGGAGACGGCGCTCGCCTGCCGGTATCGCATCGCGTCGGATCATCCGAAGACGGTGCTCGCGCTCCCCGAGGTCCAGCTGGGGCTCATTCCGGGCGCCGGCGGCACCCAGCGACTGCCGCGGCTGGTGGGCCTCCAGCGCGCGCTCGACATGATCCTCACCGGGCGCAACGTGCGCGCGCGCAAGGCGTACCAGATGGGACTCGTCGATGAGCTGGTGCACCCGGCCATCCTCGCCGACATCGCGATCGACCGCGCGCGAAAGCTCGCCGACAAGACGCTCGTCGCGCGCCGTTCGCCGAAGTCGCGCGGCGCGGCGGGCGTCCTGCTCGAGGAGAATCCGATCGGCCGCGCGATCGTGTTCCGGAAGGCACGCGAGGGCGTGATTGAAAGGACGCAGGGGCACTATCCAGCGCCGCTGGCCGCGCTCCAGGCCGTGCAGATGGGGTACGAGAAGGGACGCGACGCCGGCTATCGAGAGGAAGCGCGCGCTTTCGGCGAGATGTCCGCCACGGATGTGTCGAAGCAGCTCATCTTCCTGTTCTTCGCCACGGCGGCACTGAAGAAGGATCCGGGCGTGAGCGAACCGGCGCCGACGCCGCACGAGGTCCAGACCCTCGGCGTCATCGGCGCCGGCTTCATGGGCGCGGGGATCGCCGGCGTCGCCGTCCAGCAGGACACGCCGGTCCGGCTCAAGGACACGGATACCACGCGCGTGTCTCGCGGCATCGCCGCGGTGAGCGAGGTGCTCCGCTCGCGGCTGAAGAAGAAGCAGATCACGCGCCTCCAGTACGACGATCAGCTCGGCCTCGTTGGCGGGACCACCGACTACGCCGGCTTCGGTCGCGCCACGCTGGTGATCGAGGCTGTGTTCGAGGATCTCGCGCTCAAGCATCGCGTGCTGAGCGAAGTGGAGCCGATGATCGCGCCGACGGCGGTGTACGCGTCCAACACCAGCACGATCCCCATCTCCGAGATCGCCGACGCGGCGGATCGGCCGGAGCGAGTGCTCGGCATGCACTTCTTCTCGCCCGTGCACAAGATGCCGCTGCTCGAGGTCATCGTCACGCCGAGCACGGAGAAGGACGCGACGGTGACCGCGGTGGCGTACGGGAAGCGGCTGGGCAAGACGGTGATCGTGGTGAACGATGCGCCCGGCTTCTATACGACACGCACGCTGTCGGCCTACATGAACGAGGCCGGTCGCCTGCTCGACGAGGGCGCCTCGATCGAATCGATCGATGCGGCGCTCACCGGGTTCGGTTTCCCGGTCGGTCCCATCACCCTGCTCGACGAGGTCGGCATCGACGTCGGCGGCAAGGTGGGAGCGGTGCTCGGTGAAGCATTCGGTCACCGCATGGC
>JBBQDE010000086.1:0-8741 GCA_038319425.1 Gemmatimonadales bacterium | reverse complement strand
TCGCCGGCGATTCAGGCGCTCGGGTCGCGCGTTCGCGACCGACTGATTGCGCCGAGTGCCGCGTTGATCGGTTCGTTCGACGAGGGGATGTCGAATCGCCAGGTATGGAACAATGCGGCGCTCCTCGCGGCCGGCCGCCTTCTCGGCGACGACGCGATGATGGAGCGCGCCGTGAGCGGGCCGTCCGGGTTGCATGCGCACTTCGAGACCGCGCTGCTGGCCGACGGCAGCTGGTACGAGGGCGAGAATTATCACTTCTTCGCGCATCGTGGGCTCTGGTACGGTGTCGAGCTCGCGGAGCACTCCGGCCGTGCGTTGCCGGCGGCACTGTCGACGCGATTCATGGAGGGTTTTGCCGCGCCCTTCCGCACGATCCTCCCCGATCTGACCTATCCGTCGAGACGTGACTCCCAGTACGCCGTGAGCGTTCGCCAGGCGCGCTTCGCCGAATCGTGCGAGCTCGGCCTGGCGCGCGGAGACGATGCGCGCCTGCTCGGCATGTTGGCTCGCCTCTACCATCCCGCCGTGCCGCGAGCAGTCACCGGACGGAGCGCCACGTCAGCCGACGTCGAGCGAAATCTGCCGCCCACCGGCCTGTCGCGAGCGGATCTGTCGTGGCGTTCGCTTCTGCTCGCACGCGACGCGCTCCCTCCGCTCGAGGCGCTTCCGATGCGCTCCGATCTGCTGCCGGCCCAGGGGCTCGGCATTCTCCGGCGTCGTGGCGGGACGGTGTATGCGGCGCTCGACTACGGGCACTCTGGCGGCGGCCACGGTCATCCGGATCGCCTGAACGTATTGCTGATGGACGGCGCGACGCGCTGGTTCGACGATCCGGGCACGGGCTCGTACGTGGACCAGTCACTCCACTGGTACCGCAGCACGCTCGCGCACACGGCGCCGCTGGTGGATGGACACTCGCAGCCCAGCGTGCACGGCTCACTCGCCGCGTTCGACGATCAGCAACGCGCCGGATGGGTGTGTGCCGACGTGGAGCTGGTGCCGGGCCTCAATGCGCGCCGCTCCATCGTGGCGCTCGACGACTACCTCGTGGATCTGCTGCAGTGGGACGGTGATGCCGAGCACGAGGTGGCACTCCCGCTGCACGGCGTGGATCTCGTGGACGACGCGCGTGACCCGCTCCGTCGCGAGAGCGCACCGATCGCCGGCGGGAGCGAGGTCGAGGACGGATTCTCCTTCCTCCAGCACACGGCACGCATCGCCGATGGCGATGCGACGTTGACTCGTGCGCTCGGCCGCCGCGAGACGGGCGGCACGCCGGCGCAATTGCACGGATGGATCCGCGCTGAGAAGGGCACCACCTGGTGGAGCGCCGCCGCACCCGACGTGCCGTCCCGTCCGGGGCTCGTGCCGATGCTGCTCGCGCGTCATGCCGGCGCGCGCGGCGGCATCCTGGCGGTCTGGTGCTGGACCGATGCACTCGCCGGCGTCGAGGTGGTTGGCGAAGAGGTGCGGGTGCATCATCGCGACGGTCGTCGCGACACCCATGCCGTCGTCGCCGGCGGCTGGCGCATCGACGTCCAGGGTGGCGGCATACGCGAACATCTCGTGCTCGGGGGGCTCGCACGCGGGGCGCGAGCCGGCGCAGTCGCGGCCAAGGGCCGGACGTCGCCGATTCTGCCGCCGACCAGATTGCCGGCGGCGTTCACGCTCGGCGAGCCGCACTATCGGCGCTCCGAGCAGGGCTGGCGCGACGCCGGGTCGCCCACGGCGGCGGTGAGCCTGACACTCGATGCGGCGCGCGTATTGACGGTCAGCGTGACCGTCGAGTCGTCGCATCGGGTGTTCGTGCCCGCCGACGCCGTCAACGCGCTCGACAACGAGCCTGCGGCGATCAACGGCGACGGCGTGCAGCTCTACATCGCCTGCGGAACGGTGGGCGGGGCATGGCTCCTCGTGCCCGACTCGGAGAGCGCGGCGGTGACAGTGCACCCGATCTCTGGATGGGGCAGTGGCCTCGCCGTGACGGCACAATGGCGCTCGACGCCCGGCGGGTATGTGCTCGACGCACGCATCGCGATGCCACCGGCATGCGCGAAGCCGGCGCTGGATCTCATCGTCAACGAAACGGCGCCCGGCCGTACGCGTCGCCGCGGACAGCTCGTGCTCTCGGGCGGGCAGGGGGAATACGTCTATCTTCGTGGGGACCGCCACGATCCCGAGCGGCTCCTCCGCTTCACCATGCCTCATGCCTGACTCGAGACTCTCGCAGGTCGTCGTCGTTCTCTTCGAGCCGCAGGACCCCGTCAACATCGCGGGCACCGTGCGCGCGATGAAGAACATGGGCGTATCCACGCTCCGGCTCGTGCGGCCGGTGAAGTACGATCCCGTGCGCCTCGAAGGCATCGCCCACGACACGTGGGAGATCATCAACGCGATCGAGACGTACCCCGACTTCGACTCGGCGGTGGCCGACTGCGTGCGTCTCGTGGGGTTCACCGCCCGTCGCCGTCGCGCCAAGTGGGAGATCATGGATCCCAAGTCGGCGGCGGAAGATGCCCTCGGTTACACCGAACATGGACGCGTCGGCCTGGTGTTCGGGCGCGAAGACAGCGGGCTGCCAAACGAGATTCTCGACCGTGTGCACGCCGCGGTGAACATTCCCACCACCGAGCATGCCTCGCTCAACCTCGCACAGGCCGTGCTGATCGCGCTCTACGAGCTGCACCTCGCCGCCGGCGACGCGACCCGCACCCTGCGCGGTCCGCGAAAGGAAGCGCCTCCGCCCACGACGGATCTGTACGAGCGCTACTTCGCCGAGCTGCACCACTCGCTCGACGCGATCCAGTTCTTCAAGACGCGCTATCCGGAGCACATCATGCGCTCCCTCCGCGCCATCACCTTTCGCGCGGCACCCGACGATCGCGAGCTCTCGCTGCTCCGCGCGATGGCGCTGGAAGTGGTTCGCTTCCTCGAGCGCACCGGCCGCGTCGAGCGCACCTTGCCGGATGATGTCTCGCCCCGGCCGCCTCGGCACGTCACCGGCCGCGACACGAGCGGCCAGCAGGAGGATTGACGCGCCGCTGATCGGGCGCGCTCTTTGATCCATGGCATTCAAGAGCTTCTTCGGCCGCGGCCGCGACGCCGCGCCCATCCCGGCATCCGCCGAACCGGACGAGAGCGGCGATCCGGAGTCCGCCGTGGAAGGCGAATCCGCCGACGCGCCGGAGGAGACGCCCGAACGGAGCTGGCGCGAGCGTGCCGAAGCCGTGCTGCCGACGGGTGCATCCACGGGAAGCAAACGCGCCGAGGCGCTCTACGGCGACGTCGAGGCCGATGGACCGACGCACTTCGTCGAGGCGCGCGGATGCCGCGTCACGGCGACGGACGGCGCACGCTACCTCGACTGCACCATGTCGCTTGGCGCCGTCGCGCTGGGCTACGCCGAGCCGCGCGTCACGCGCGCCGTGATCGAGGCGGCATCGCAGGGTAACGTCTCCGCGCTGTCGAGCTGGCGGGAGGTGGAGCTGTCCGAGCGGCTGTGCACGATGGTGCCCTGCGCCGAGCGCGTGCAGCTGCTGAAGACGGGCGCCGAGGCCACGTCGGCCGCGGTGCGACTCGCGCGTCACTACACGGGGCGCGATCACGTCGTGGCGTCGGGCTACTTCGGCTGGCACGACTGGAGCACCGACGCGGGGGGCGTGCCCACCGCCACACGGAGCGACGTGACGCGGGTGCCGTTCGACGACGTGGCGGCCCTCGAGCGCGCCGTGACCGCCGCCGGATCCGGCCTCGCCGCCATCGTGCTCGAGCCGATCGTCGAACGACTGCCGTCGGCCGAGTGGTTGAGCCGCGCGCGTGCGCTGTGCGATTCGACCGGGGCGGCGCTTGTGTTCGACGAGGTGAAGACGGGATTTCGGGTCGCCACCGGCGGATATCAGGAGGTCTGTGGCATCACGCCGGATCTCGCGTCGTTCGGCAAGGCGATGGCCAACGGATATCCGCTCGCCGCCGTGGTGGGCCGACGCGCGATCATGGAGTCGGCGCGCACGACGTGGATCTCCTCCACGCTCGCCAGCGAATCCACGGCGCTGGCCGCGGCGCTCGCGGTGCTCGACTGGCACGACGAAGCCGACATCGCCGCAACGCTCGCCGAGACCGGGCGTGAGATGCGAGCCGCCGCGGATCGCGCCGTGGCGGCCAGCGGCGTGACGGGCGTGACGACCGGAGGCATCGACGCGATGTGGCTGCTGCGGTGGGACGACGCGGCGCGCGAATCGCGATTTCTGCAGCTGGCCGTGAGCCAGGGCGTCCTCTTCAAGCGCGGCGCGTACAACTTCGCGGCCGTCGCGCACGACGAGGAAGCGATGCGCGAGATCGAAGCGGCGGCGAGCGCCGCGCTCGTCGCCCTCGTCGAGGAGGAGAGGTGACCGACGACGCGCCGCTCGCGGGCGGCACGCCGTTGGTCGACGCGCACGCGCACTTCTATCATCTCGCCGCCGGACGGGCTGACTGGCCGCAGGTGAACGCCGCGCGCCTGCGGGCGGGTGCACGCATCGGCGTCACCTATCACGTGGCGAGCATCCTTGGCAGCTACGGCCACACCTCGCCCACGTACTTCCCGTCACCGTCCGATGCATCCCGCGGCAATGACGCCATGGCCGACATCGCGGCGGCGAACGAGTCGTGCATCCGGTGGTACGTCACGGTGAACCCCAACCACACCGAGCACGCCCTGCGCGAGATCGACCGCGGCGTGGCGCGAGGCGCGATCGGGGTGAAGCTGCTCGCCAGCCGCCGCGCCGACGATCCGCTGCTCGATCCCATCTGTGAGTTGGCAGCGGCCCAGCGACTGCCCGTGCTCCATCACATCTGGCAGCATCGCACACGCGAGTGGCCGAACCAGGAGATCTCGGACGGCCGCGACCTGGCGCGTCTGGCGGTCCGACATCCGGACGCGACGTTCATCCTCGCGCATCTCGGCGGGGGCGGCGACTGGGCGCACACGTTGCCGGCGGTGCGCGATGTGGAGAACGTGTTTCCCGATCTCTCCGGCAGCGGCGTCGATCGCGGCATGCTCGACGCGGCCCTCGACACGCTGGGCGCACGCCGGCTGCTCTGGGCCTGCGACCTCACGATGGAGACCGGGCTCGCGAAGCTGCGCGCGCTCGAGGTGATCGGCCTGAGCGCCGGCGACATGGCGGACATCCGATGGCGGAATGCGGCACGGTTGTTCGGTGCGGGCGCCTTCCCGCGATGCAGCGATCGCTCGGCGAGCGTCGCATGATCGACTGCGCCGCCTTCATCGGCTCGTACCCCTTCCGCCACCTGCCGCATCCCGATCCCGACGTCCTCGTGCGCGTGCTCGCGCGCGAAGGGTTGGACGGGGCGTGGGTAGGCTACCTGCCCTCGGCCTGGCATCGCGATCCGTCGGGCGGCAACGCGGCACTGTTCGACGCGCTGGCGCCGCATCGGAGCGTACTCGAGCCCGCGCCGGTCGTGCGGCCCGACTGGCCCGGCTGGGAACGCACGCTCCGCGACCTCGTGGAGCAGGGCGCCGGGTGCATACGTGCGTATCCCATGCACTGGGGCATGTCGCCGCACGACGCGCAGCTGCGCGCGCTCGCGCTCGCCTGCGGCGAGATCGGTGTGCCGCTCGTGCTCACGGTGCGGTTCGAGGATCTGCGACAGCGGCATCCGCTCGACGTTGCCGGCGACCTGACGGCGGCGCACGTGCGCGCCCTGGCGCGGGCGGGGCGGGTGCGTCTCGTCGTCACGGGCGCGGGACGCGACCTGCTCGAAGAGACGCATTGGGGACTCACCCCCGATGAGCAGCGTCGCGTGCACTGGGACTTCGCCTGGATCTGGGGCCCACCCGAGGATCACCTGGCGCACCTCTTCCGCACAGTGGGCGCCGAGCGGTTCGTCTACGGCACGCACTGGCCGCTGCGGCTCACGCAGAACTCGCGCGCAAACCTCGACCTGTTGCCGACCGAGTTGCGCGAGCACGGCATCACCGATGCAAGGAGCCTCCGCGCCATCAGGAAAACTCCGACTTGACCGTTTCGTCGAGGCCGGAGAGCTTCCGGTGCCGAAGTGGGATTCGCTTTCCGTGGTCATGTGTCTATCATGCGCGCATACGTGTCGGCTTCGCCTTGCGGCGAGGTCGGCACTCGCGCAACTTGCTGGCCGATTGGGCTTGTGAATTGATTCACATAACCCCGCTGCTCCGATTTTCCCACACCCCACCGCGATGACGCAGCGAAGCAAGTGGGCCGCGATCCCCGGGCTGCTCGCCCTGGCCGTCGGCGCCGTCGTGTTGTCCGCCTACAGTGGTGCCTCCTCCTCGCAGGGCCGTGGGCCGGCCCAGCCGATCAACTTCCCGCATCCCAAGCACGCCGGCGCCGTCAAGGACGGTGGCCTGGGGCTGAACTGCCTCTACTGCCACAACGCGGCGAACAAGTCGCTCGACGTCGGCATGCCGGCGGTGAGCACGTGCATGGGCTGTCACAACGCCGTCGCCGCCGGGAAGCCCGAGATCCAGAAGCTCGCGAAGTACTACGCCGACAAGAAGCCGGTGCCGTGGGAGCGCATCCACAAGGTGCCGGACTACGTGCACTTCCCGCACGTGCGGCACGTGAACGCGGGCGTCACCTGCCAGACGTGTCATGGCCCGGTCCAGAAGATGGATCGCGTCTATCAGTACGCGTCGCTCAACATGGGCTGGTGCATCAACTGTCATGTGAACGGCTATGACCCGAAGGAAGGGCAGAAGGCCGCCGGCTATGACAACGTGCCACCGGCCAACTACGCGGGTGGCACGCCGTACGGCACGCCGGGCAGCACCGCCGGCATCGCCGCTTCGGGCGCCGGCATGACGCCCCCCGGTATGGGTCTCCCCCGCGACACCACCGCATCGTCCGCGACGACCGCGACGCCGTCCGCAGAGCGCCGCCGCGCGCGCTACGACTGCGCTTCCTGCCACTACTAGCCCGACCGAGGAGCCTCAGCACATGAGCAACGACGCGAAGTCGACGGGCGTCAAGCGCCGCGACTTCCTCAAGGTGCTTGGAGCGGCCGGTGCCACCGCGGGCACGGTCGGCTGCACGTCCGAGAAGGTCGGCAAGTTGATTCCCTACCTCGTCCATCCGGACGAGACGGTGGCCGGCGTGTCCACCTACTACGCCACGACCTGCCGCGAGTGCGCGGCGAGCTGCGGCATCATTGCCGAGACGCGCGACGGCCGCACGACGAAGCTCGAGGGCAACCCCGAGCATCCGCTCAACCGCGGCGCGCTCTGCGCGCGCGGGCAGTCGGCGGTGCAGGGCTTGTACAACCCCGACCGGCTGCGCGGCCCGATGGTGAAGGAAAACGGCGCGTGGAAATCGCTGGACTGGGAGGCCGCCCTCACGCTCGTCAGCCAGAAGCTCGGCGAGGCGCGCAGCCGCGGCGGCGCGGCCAACGCCGTCTTCATCAACCAGCACGAGACGGGCAGCTTCCCCGGCTTCCTCGATGCGTGGCTCGCCGGCTTCGGCATGCGGCCGCACCTGAGTGTGGACTTCGAGGCCGACAGCGCCGCCATCGAGGCGAACCGCCGCACCTACGGCGTCGCCTGGCCGAAGCTCTCGTTCTCCGACGCGAAGCTCATCGTCTCGTTCGGCGCCGACTTTCTCGAGACGTGGGGCATGTCGGTGCCGCAGCAGCTCGACTTCGCCGACGCGCGCGCGAAGATCGAGGGGGCACCGCGCTTCGTCTACATCGGACCGCGCAGATCTCTCACTGGTTTGAACGCTGACCAATGGCTTGCGTGCAAGCCGGGCACCGAGCTGGCGATCGCCAACGCGCTGCGAGGCAGCGGCAGTACCGCCGACGCAGCGGCGCAGAGTGGCGTGGCGGAAGCCACGATCGTGCGGCTCCAGCAGGAACTCGCGTCGGCCAAGCCGGCACTCATCCTCTCCGGCGCGCGGGGAGCCAACGCACTCGAGCTGGCGCTCGCCGTCGCCGCGCTCAATCAGGCGAACGGCGCTGTCGGCACCACCATTCGTCCCGCCGACGGCACGGCCGCATTCGAGGGCGTGGCCCGCTTCAGCGAGATGACGGATGCAGTGGAGCGGATGCGCGCCGGCCAGGTGCCGGTCGCCTTCGTGCGTGGCAGCAATCCGGGCTACGCGCTTCCCGCCGCGGCGAAGTTCGCCGAGGCGTTCGCCAAGGTGCCGTTCAAGGTCAGCTTCTCGATGTATCCCGACGAGACGACAGAGCTGTGTGATCTCGTCCTTCCCGATCTGCATTCGCTGGAATCGTGGGGCGACGCCGATGCTGGTCGCGGCACGGTCTCGCTCCAGCAGCCGGCGATGGATCCCGTGTTCGCGGGCACGCGCGCCACGGCGGACGTCCTCATCCAGCTCGCGCGGAAGGATCCCGCCAACGCCGCCCGCTATCCGGCGACCGACTATCGCGCCTGGTTGATGGGGCGCTTCCCCGGCGGCATGAACGCATTCACCGCCACGCTGCAGAAGGGCATCGGTGCCGGCACGGTGGGCCCTCGCGCCGTTGCGAGCGCCGCACCGGCTGCGCGTGCACCGCAAGCAATCGAGCAGACGGCCGGTGACTTCTATCTCGTCGCGTATCCGTCCCCGGTGCTTGGCGACGGTCGCGGCGCCAACAAGCCGTGGCTGCAGGAGCTTCCCGATCCGGTCACGAAGGTGCTCTGGAGCTCGTGGGTCGAGATCCATCCGGAAACGGCGAACCGGCTCGGCATCGAGCGCGGCGACATCGTCGAGGTC
>JBBQDE010000085.1:0-8761 GCA_038319425.1 Gemmatimonadales bacterium | reverse complement strand
CCGAGGTAGGGATCGACGCTGCGATCGTGGCGCGGCGCCAGGAAGCGCAGCTCCGCTGCCAGCCGCCCACGACCGGGGCCCAAGCTGTCCTGCCGCTGATACTCGAGCGCGAGCGACGCCCAGACGTCGACGAGCGAGGTCGGCGCGATGATTCCGGCTTCACCCTGCACTCCCATCGAGGCGCGCCGGCCGTCCTTCGCCGGCACGTGAATGAGGTGCAGGCCCAGCACCTGCGCGCTTGCGGCGATCGGGGCCATGATGGCCGTGACCAGGGCCAGTACAGCGATGGTGATGTGCAGGCGATCCCGAATGGTCCGCGGGGCGGACGCGGTCTCCGACATTGGATGACGTAGAAGTGTACGGGGAGCGGCAGCCGCGACGCGCGAGCGACGATCCGTGGCGAACATAGAAGCGCGCCATCGCAGGCACCAGTCGCGCGCGAGCAACGCGTCGTGCCGGCGGACGGCTGGCTCTGGACGGCTTCATTCCTGCTCGACTCGAGCACCTGACTTCACCGCAACCTGTGGCCAGCATGACGAGCACTCCGCACGACGCGACACCGCGACCCTGGCGCTCACGCTTCGCTCACCTGCACCCGAAGGCCTACCTCGGCCTGCACGCCGCCGGCGGCGCGCTCATCGTCATCGCGCTGGTGTGGCTGTTCCTCGCCATCGCCGACGAGATTCCCGAGCAGAGCACGCTGGCGCGCATGGACACGACGGTGCAGCACTTTCTGGAGACCCATGGCACCGAGGTGGGAGAGACCATCTTCTTCGGGGTGAGCTACCTCGGGGCGCCCGTGCTCTTGGCCGCGGTCGTGGCGACAGTCCTCTCGTTCGCGTGGCGTCGTGATTGGCATCGCGCGGGCGCCCTGGCGCTCACCAGCGGCGGCGGCGTGGCGTTGAGCAATGTGCTGAAGATGGTGTTCCACCGCGGCCGGCCGGAGACGGCGACGGAGTTCATCACGCGCCACACGTGGAGCTTCCCCAGCGGTCACGCGATGAACTCGATGATCAGTTACGGGTTCCTTGCCTTGCTCCTTGTGGAGTTCGTCGAGGGCCGGCGCGAACGCATTGCCGTGGTGGTCGTCACGGTAGTCCTCATCGCCGCCATCGGCTTCAGCCGTCTTTACATCGGCGTTCACTACCTGAGCGACGTGGGCGGTGGCTGGATCGCCGGAGCCGCGTGGCTCGCGGTCTGTGCGTCGGGATACCGGTTCGCGCAGGGCCGTCTATCATCTGGGTGACAGGTGCGGGTGAGTATTCTCCCGGCTTCACTCTCCGCGGCGACTGAGCTCGCCGCGGACCGCGTAGAGGACCGTTCAACGGGGCCGCCGCATGACCGTCACCGAATCACCGCAATCTCCGACCACGGTGCCGGAGCTTCTCTACCTCCTCCATGGCGATCCCGCCGACCTGGCGGAGGCGCTCGCCGGCATGCGCGCCGCCGACGTCGCGGAAGCGTTACGCGACCTCCAGCCGGACGCGTCGGCCAAGGTGATGGCCGCCCTGCCATTCGAACTGGCGGTGCAGGTCTTCGACGAGCCGGAGCTGGAAGGCCACCGCTGCGCGATCGTCCAGCAGATGGGCGAGCGCGCGGCAGGACCGCTGATCGCGGCGATGTCGTCCGATCAACAAGCGGACTTCTTCCGCGAGTTGCCGGAGCTCGAACGCGCCCGCTTCCTCCAGCTGCTCGACGTGCCGACGCGCGACGCGCTGCGCCTGCTGCTCCAGTATCCGCCGGATACGGCGGCGGGGATCATGACGACCGAGTTCGTCTCCATGCCGACCACCTGGACGGTGGCGCAGGCGCTGAAGCACATCAGCGAGGTGGGACGCGCGAAGGAGACGGTCTACGCGATCTACGTGCTCGATCCCGCAGACCGCCGCCTCGTCCACGTCGTCTCGTTGCGGGACCTGATGCTCGCGACGGACCGCGACGCATCGGTGGCGACGATCGGCAACCGGCGCAGGCCGCTGCTGGTGCGTCCGTTGACCGATCGCGAGGAGGTCGCGCGCCTGATCTCGAAGTACAACCTGCTCGCCGTCCCCGTGCTCGACGACGCTGGACGCGTGCTCGGGATCGTGACGGTGGACGACGTGATCGACGCGATCGTGCGCGAGCAGACGGAGGACGTCCAGAAGTTCGGCGGCATGGAGGCACTGGACGAGCCGTACACGGAGATCACCTTTGCCCGGATGATCAAGAAGCGAGCGGGCTGGCTGTGCGCGCTCTTTCTCGGCGAGATGTTGACGGCGACAGCGATGGGACATTTCGAAGGCGAGATCGCCAAGGCGGTCGTGTTGTCGCTGTTTATCCCGCTCATCATCAGCTCCGGCGGCAATTCCGGGTCGCAGGCGACGTCACTGATCATCCGCGCCCTGGCGCTGCGTGAAGTGTCGCTCAGCGACTGGTGGCGCATCGCCCTGCGCGAGCTGCCCGCCGGATTGACGCTCGGCGTCATCCTCGGCGCGATCGGGATCCTGCGCATCGTCGTCTGGCAGGAGCTCGGCTGGTACGACTACGGCGCGCATTGGTCGCTCGTCGCCTACACGGTGGGCGGAGCGCTCGTCGGGGTCGTGACGTTCGGTTCGCTCACCGGCTCGATGCTCCCGTTCGTGCTCAAGCGGCTCGGTTTCGATCCGGCGAGTGCGTCGGCGCCGTTCGTCGCGACGCTCGTGGACGTCACGGGCTTGATCATCTACTTCAGCGTCGCCTTCGCGATCCTGCGCGGCACACTGCTGTAAGGGCGGGACAACGACGCAGGGCACACCGCTGTCGGTGTGCCCTGCGTCGTAACCGGGCCATCGGGCTTCCGGGCAATCGGGTGTCCGGGCCTCGCCTACTTCTTCGGATCCAGGATGTCGTCGATGCGCTTGATCGACCCCTGGAAGTGCAGCTGCGTCGCGCGATCGCCCGACCGGCCGGCGGCGGCGCGAAGATCGTTTCGCAGCAGCACCAGCGTGCCGCGGAGCTGCGACTTCGCGTCGTCGCTCGCGAGCACGCGCGGGATGCCGAACTGCAGGCGCTGCGCCGTCACGGCCGGCGGCTCCGGCTGCACGTTCAGCTTGTTGCCGATCGTCGTGAGGTAGTCGTTCTGGAGCTCGCGGCGGAAGGCATCGGCGGGGCGGCCACTGTACACCTCGGACCAGACGCCGCGCCGCGTGTCGTCCAACAGGTTGCTCAACGTGTAGACGTCGCCCCTGTTCTGCGCCACGGCCTCGGTCTCGAGCAGCCGGTTCAGGCGCCCGTCGTCGAACACGGTGTTGAGCACACGCGACTGTGCGTTGTTGATGCGGTTGATCATTCCGCCCGCCTCGATGCGCGACGCGATCTCGGGCTTGATGAGATACACCGGCGTGGCGAACACCTTGTCGTTCAGGAAGCGCACCGCCTCGGCCTGCCGCGACTTCGGAAGCGCGACGTACACGGGACCGGTCTGGCTGCCCGACTTGTACTGCACGGTGCCGCCACCGACCATCGTGGCCACGTGGTTCGCCTCGGTGGCCCACTGGCCCACGGTGCGGTCGTAGATCTCCTTGAGGTCGGAGTTGTCCTCGCCCGTCGTCGTGGCGGCGCCGGGGATGTAGCCGATCACGCGCTCGATGTTGCGGAAGCCGAGCGTCGTGGACTTCACCGGATCGGCGTCGCCGACGGCCTCGCTCTGGGTGCCGTACGCGCCGAACTCGTTGTTGGCCGAGAAGCGGAACCACGGCACGGTGTCCTGCACGCGCGCCCAGCGCTCGAGCGTGGGGCGCTCTTCGTTGGGCGTTCTCGCACCCGGAATCGGCTTGTAGCCCCACGCAATCGCGAACTTGTCGTACGGGCCCACCTTCGGCACGATGTCCGAGAGGGGGATGTTGTCCTCGGGCTGCGCCACGTAGTTGAAGCGCGAGTAGTCCATGATGCTCGGACTGTGCCCCATCCGGTGAAGCCAGCTCGCGCTGCGGATGCTGTCGGCCGGATAGGTGGAGCTGCCGATCTGGTCGTGCTGGAGCCCGATGGTGTGGCCGATCTCGTGTGCGACGACGAACTCGAGCAGCCGGCCCATCAGCGAATCGGGCATCGGCCAGGTGCGGGCGCGCGGGTCGAGCTGCGCGGCCTGGGTGAAGTACCAGTCGCGCTGCAGGTTCAGCACGTTCTGGAACATGCGCACGGAGCCGTTGAGGATCTCACCGGTGCGCGGATCGCTCACGTGCGGGCCGACGGCGTTCTCCGTGGTGCTCGGGAGCCAGCGGATGACGGTGTGGCGGATGTCCTCGGGCGACCAGTCGGGATCGTTGTCCGGCGCCTCGGCGGCGACGATGCCGTTCCGGAAGCCGGCGGCCTCGAACGCGGGCTGCCAGTCGAGAATCGCGCGGCGGATCCACGGCTTCCACTGCTCGGGGGTGCCGGGGTCGACGTAGTACGTGATCGGCGTCTTCGGCGTGCAGAGGCCGGAGGCATCGGGCGCGTCGGCGCACTCGAGCCGGTACTTCGTGATGAATCGGCGCGGTGCGGCGCGCGCTTCGGCGCCAAAATCCACGTAGCGCTCGCTGAAGAAGCCGACGCGCTCGTCGAACCGGCGCGGCATCATCGGCTGCTCGGGCAGCCGCACGAGGCTCCAGTGCGCGAGTACGCTCGACGCGGGGCGCGGCAGCCCGCCCGGCGCCTGCGGCGCGGCACCAGGCGCGGCGATCACGCCGGTCTGCGTCGCCTCGATCTCGACATTGTCCGGGAAGGCGATCGCGCGCTCGACGTACGAGCGGGTGGGATCGATCTGCCCGCGAATGGCCGCGAGCTCGGGGATGGCGGTGGTGAAGAGGCGCGTCACGTCCACGACAGCGGCGCTGTCGGGGCCGTAGCTCTCCACGTTGAACAGCGCGACGATGGGCGCGTAGTTCGCCGCCTGCACGGCGCGGTAGACGGAGAGCGCAGTGTCGGCGGTGATGGTGAAGGAGGGGCTGCGCAGGATCATGCGATTCCCGCTGCGCTCCCAGCGCAACGTCCGCTCGGCGAACTGGTCGCCGCCGTACTCGCCGAACTGTCCGCCGGGCAGCGTCGGGTCGGACGCCGCGGCGCGGGCGTAGCGCCCGACGATGAGCATGTCCTTGTTCAGCTCTTTCGCCGGGATCTCGAAGTAGAGCCGGTCGCCGACGCGGTGGGCGGCAAACATGCCGCGACGCGTCTTCGCATCGGCGGTGATGACGCGGTTGTAGGGGCGCGGCGCGGTGGCCCCGCCGGCAGCGGCGGCGGCGCGCGCGGTGGTGTCGCCGTTGGTGGGCGCGCCCACCGGGGCCGCGGCGGTCTGACCTCCGTTGGTCGGCTGCGGTGCCGTGCTGGGCGTGCTCGGCGAGCAGGCGCCCGCGGCGACGAGCGCGGCGAGGGGAAGATGACTCAGCTTCATGACGTTGTGACTACCGGGTGAGAGACGGTTGGGCGGTGAAGCGGTATGGCGGTTGGGCGGGGAGGCAAGGAGCGAGGAGCGAGGAGCGACGTGCTGGGACGGGGACCCTGCGTCAGAGCGCGACGTTACCTCCCGGGTCGCGCGTCTTCGACTGGGCCAACATCGCCGAGGTCTGCGCCTTCGACATCGCGAGCTCGGCGGCGGTGCCCGCTTCGTCCAGCGCGATGATGAGGGTGACGCTTCCCTTCCCGGCGGCCTCGCGCGTGACGACCAGACGCTGTCCCTCGCGGGCTCCGGCGGGCAGGAGATGGCGCGGGAGCCCGATCACGCGCTCCCCGTCTTCCTCGATGCGGGCGACGTCGTCCTCGATCCCGTCGATACGCCAGATGTGCCGCTGCTCGGACATCAGTCGAATCTGGCCGTGGGAGAGAGCGGGCGCCAGCTTGCTGTCACTGTCACCGCAGTACGCGGGTCGACCGGTACATGGGACTGGTATACCCGCGTACTGCCGTGTGCAGTTTCCCCGGTGGTTCGCGCTCTGCATTGCGAGAGGTGTTTCCGGCTCCGTCGAAGACCCTAGCCCCTACGGCAAATGACCCGCTCCATCTGGCAGGACACCGCCTCCGTTTCGCCGCGCCCGCCGCTCGAGGATCACGTCACCACCGACGTCTGCGTAGTGGGGGCCGGGATTGCCGGGCTGAGCGTGGCGTATCGGCTCGCGAAGGCGGGAATGCGGGTGGTCGTACTGGACCGCGACCAGATCGGGAGCGGCGACACGGGACGCACGACGGCGCACCTGGCCAACGCGATCGACGACCGGTACACGACGCTCGAAAAGGCGGTGGGCGCCGAGAACGCTCGCCTGGCGGCCGAAAGCCATACGGCGGCGATCGACTTCATTGACGCGACCGTGCGCGCCGAGGCGATCGACTGCGACTTCGCCCGGCTGGACGGCTATCTGTTCTGCGCCGAGGGGGACAGTCCCGACCTATTGACGGAGGAGCTGGCGGCAGCGCACCGCGCCGGGCTGGGGAAGGTGACGCTCGAATCGTCCACGCCCGTGAAAGGCTGGAACAGCGGGCCGGCTCTGCGTTTTCCGGCCCAGGCGCGTGTTCACGCCCTGCGTTATCTGGACGGATTGGCGCGCGCGATCGAGCACGCGGGGGGCGCCATCCACGGCGGCTCGAAAGTGGAGAAGATCGAGGGCGGGTCGCCCACGATGGTGACGATCGCGAACGGGTGCACCGTAGCCGCCGACGACGTGGTGGTGTGCACCAACGGCTCCATCAGCGACATGATAGTCACGCACGTCAAGCAGGCGCCGTATCGCACCTTCGTCGTGGCGTTCCGCGTGCCCAAGGGGAGCGTGCCCGACGCGCTGTACTGGGATACCGCGGACCCGTACCACTATGTCCGCCTGCAGCCGCTCGATGCCGCGTCGGACGCGCTCATCGTCGGCGGCGAGGACCACAAGACGGCGCACGCGGACGACGCCGGCAAGCGCTTCGAGTGCCTGGAGGAGTGGACGCGCACGCGATTCCCGATCGCCGGCGCGCGGATGTATCAATGGTCAGGGCAGGTGCTGGAGCCGCACGACTATCTCGCGTTCATCGGCAGGAACCCGGATGGCGCCGAGCACGTCTGGCTCGTGACGGGCGATTCGGGGATGGGCATGACGCACGGCACCATCGCCGCCCTCCTGCTCAATGACCTGCTGCTGGGGAAGGAGCATCGGTGGGCGAAGCTCTACGACCCGAAGCGCGTGACGCTGCATCACACCGAGCTCGCGACGATGGCGAAGGAGAGCGCCGACGTCGCCCTGCAGTATGCGGACTACGTGACGCCGGGTCAGGTGGACGAGGTGACGTCGATCCCGAATGGCGAGGGGCGGGTGATCCGCCGCGGCGTGCACAAGATCGCCGCGTACCGGGACGAGAAGGGCACGCTGCACGAGCGGTCGGCCGTGTGCACGCACCTCAAGTGCATCGTGGACTGGAACACGGCGGAAAAGAGCTGGGACTGCCCGTGCCACGGCTCGCGGTTCGGCCCGACCGGGACGGTGATCGCGGGGCCGGCGACGGTGGATCTCCCTCGGCTCACTGCGCACTGACGTACGCGGTTCAACGCGTCGCTTGCCCTTTCGGAATCGTGAAGCTCACGGTCGTCCCGTGGCCGCCGGAGCTCTCCGCCCAGATCCGTCCGCCGTGCTGTTGCACGATGGCGCGGCAGAGGAAGAGCCCGAGGCCGGCGCCGCGCTGCTTCGTCTCGCCGCCGTCCACCTTCACGAACGGCTCGAAGATGAACTCGAGCATGTCGGCCGGGATGCCCTGTCCCTCGTCGCGCACCGAGATGCAGACGTCGCCGCGCTCGTCGCGGGCCGCGACGCTGATGGTGCTGCCGGCGGGAGCGAAGTTCGCCGCGTTGCCGATGAGATTCGCCACGACCTGCTCGATTCGTGGGGCGTCCACCCACAACTCCACCGGGTCGGCCGACACCGACAGCGTGAGGCGCCCCTGCTCCAGGCGCGCGCTCGTCTTCGCGGCGGCACGCTCGACCAGGGCGTCCATCGCAACGAACGTGGGACGCAGCACCTCGGTGCCGGTCTCGATCCGTTCCACGTCGAGCAGGTCGCTCATGAGCCGATCGAGCCGCTCGGCGTTGCGCGACGCCATGCTGACCAGCATCCGCTCGCGTTCGCCCTGGCCGTCGCTCGCCGCGCGCATCAGGTCGATGGCGCCGCGCATCGCCGTGAGCGGCGTGCGCAGCTCGTGGCTCGCCATCGCAATCAGCTCGCTCTTCAGCCGCGCGGCGCGAACCCGATCGGTGACGTCCTGCCCGATGCTGGCCGTGCCGATGACGATGCCGGCGTCGTCGTGCAGGACGGTGGAGTCGAAGCGGATGCGCCGGCGCTCGCCGGTGCGCGTGAGGATGTCGTTCTCGTGGTGCGTTGCCACTTCGCCAACGGCGATCTGCTCGCGGAAGATCGCGTTGATGCTTTCCTCAGGCGGCACGAAGCGCGCGAACCAGTCGGTGCCCATCACCTCGTCCCGGCGCCACCCGGTGAGCGCCAGCGTGAAGTCGTTCACGAAGGTGACGCAGCCCGCAGTATCGAGGCACACGGCGACGGAGCGGACGGCTTCGAGCACGCCGCGGAAGCGCGCCTCCCGCTGGCGCAACGCCATCGCCGCGGCGCGTTCGGCGGTGACGTCGCGGAACGAGGCCGCCACACCGTAAGGATCGGCCTCGCCCGAGCGCGTGAGCGGTCGCGCGTTGACGGCGATCCAGATGGGCGCGTTGTCGTCGGCCCGACGCACGCCCAGGACCACCTCGGCCTGGGGACGCCGCGTGTGCAGCGCGACGAGCACCGGATGCGCC
>JBBQDE010000084.1:0-8839 GCA_038319425.1 Gemmatimonadales bacterium | reverse complement strand
CTGGGTGACGCGACCGGACGGGAGCACGCTCCACGTGCGCCCGGCGTGCGTGATGGAACGGATCGGCATGGTTACGGCAGCTCCACTTCGTGATAGATGCGCGCGGGATCCAGCACGCGCTCCGGCGCGGACGCGTGCGCCTTTGCGAGCGTCTTCGCGTCGGGTGCCTCGAAGAACTCGAGGAAGGCGCCCGGCAATCCCGTCTCCTCGAACACGGTGTACCGGCAGCCGGCCTGCGCGTAGTGCGCGTGCTTCCGCTCCAGCCGCACGGCGAACTTCTCGCGATCGGGCGGCGTGACGAGGGTCCGCTGGACGGAGAGGCAGCGTGACATGCTCAGAGCGGCGCGTCGGGAAACGATTCCAGCCCCTGCTTCACCGCGGCGAGGAACTTGTCGGCGTCCGACCCGTCCACGATGCGGTGGTCGAACGACAGCGAGAAGTACGCACAGGTGCGAATGGCGATCGTGTCCTCGCCATCCGAGCCGGCGATCACCTTGGGCCGTTTCTCGATCGCGCCCAGGCCGAGGATCGCCGAGGTGCCGAGGGGGATGATCGGCGTGCCCAAGAGCGAGCCGAACACGCCCGGGTTGGTGATCGTGAAGGTGGCCTGCTGCACCTCTTCGGGCTTCAACTTCTTCGCGCGGGCGCGTTCCGCGAGGTCATTGAGGGACCGGGTGAGGCCGGACAGCGACAGGTCGTCGGCGCCCTTGATGACCGGCACGATGAGGCCCCAGTCAAGCGCAACGGCGATGCCGATGTTGTACTGCTGGCGATAGATGATGGTGTTGCCGGACACGGCGGCGTTGAGCACCGGGAACCGCTTCAACGTGTCGACAACCGTCTTGATGATGAACGGCAGGAAGGTGAGCTTCTGGCCGTTGCGAGCCTCGAACGCCGCCCGGTTCTTCTGCCGGATTCGCGCGACCCGCGTGAGGTCCACCTCGAAGAACGACGTCACGTGCGCGTTGGTGCGGCGCGACGCGACCATGTGGTCGCTCGTGAGCGTGCGCATCTTCGACATCGTCTCGACCTTGTCGCCGGCCCAGGGCTCCGCTGCCGGGCCATGCTGCACCGCGCCGGCCGGGGCGTGCATCGACCCACGCTGCGCTGCCGGCGCCGCGGCGCCGGAGGAGATGTATTGCTCGATGTCACGCTTCGTGACGCGACCCTGGATGCCCGAGCCCTGCATGGCGGCGATCTCGATGCCGTGCTCGGCGGCGATCTTCCGAACGAGCGGCGACGATCTGGTGCGGAGTCGCTCCTCGAGGCCGTTGCCGTTGGCGGGGGCGGCGACGGTTGTGGGCGCGGTTAACTGGTGCTGCCCGGCGGCGGCCGATCCGGCAGACTGTTTGATGGGGGGGGCCCCCGCCGGCGCGGATGCGGACACGGCCGGTGCCGCGGCGCCCGTCGGCGCCTCGATCGCGGCGCCCTTCTCCGTCTCGATGCGCGCCACCAGCGTCTGGACCGGCACCGTCTGCCCTTCCAGTACCAGGATCTCCGCCAGCACGCCCGCCGTCGGGGCCGGGATCTCGGCGTCCACCTTGTCCGTGGAGATCTCGAAGATCGGCTCGTCGCGCTTCACGTCGTCGCCGACCTTCTTCAGCCACTTCGAGAGCGTCCCTTCGGCGATCGATTCGCCCATCTGGGGCATGATGACGTCAACGCGTGCCACTGCGATAGCCTCTCACTCGGAGTTCCTGTGCGCGGATCGCGCCTTCCGCATCCGCCAGATGACTACTGCCGGGACGATGATCATTCCCAGTATCGCGCCGCGAAGCCAGTACGTCAGCCAATGGCACGGCGCACCCGTGTCGGTATCGGGTGCGCAATTGCCGGCCCACCCCACCGCCTTGGCCACCAGCACCGCGATCACGCCGAACGCCATCATCCCGCTCACCGCGGTCAGACAGCCCACCCCAAGATAAGGCCAAACCCCTTCGCTCGTCTCCCCCGACGCGGAAGAGCCCAGACGGTCGGTGTCCCGCACGTCAGTACGCCGCCAGCCGACGCGCCGCGAGGACGATGTCGGGCGTCTGCGGGAGCACGAAATCCTCGAGCGAGGGGGCGTACGGGAGCGGCACGTCGTGCGCCGTGACGCGCAGCACCGGTGCGTCGAGCCACTCGAAGCAGCTCTCGCTGATGCGCGCCGTGAGCTCGCCCGCGATCCCGCCCGTCCGGGTGTCCTCGTGCACGAGCAGGACGCGATTCGTCTTCTTCACCGTCGCGACGATGGCCTCGTCGTCGAGCGGGGCGAGCGTACGGAGATCCAGCACTTCCACCGACAGTCCGTCTTCGCGCTCGAGCTGCTCCGCCGCCTCGAGGGCCTTGTAGACGGTCGCGGCATAGGTGATGATCGACAGGTCGGTCCCTTCGCGCGCGAGACGCGCCTTGCCGATCGGGACCACGACGTCGCCGGCCGGCATCTCGCCCTTGATCCGGCGATACAGGTACTTGTGCTCGAAAAAGAGCACGCAGTCCTCGTCGCGGATCGCGGCCTTCATCAATCCCTTCGCGTCGGCGGCCGTGCTCGGATAGACGACCTTGAGCCCCGGCGTATGGATGAACCCCGCCTCCGGATTCTGCGAGTGGAACGGCCCACCGCGCACGTATCCCCCGCTCGGCCCGCGCACCACCATCGGCGTCGGCAGGAACGCGCGGTACCGCGCCGTCGCCACGTAGTTGGTGAGCATGTCGTACGCATTGGCGATGAAGTCGATGAACTGCATCTCGACCACCGGGCGCATCCCCATGTGTGCCGCGCCCGCCGCCGCTCCCACGATGCCGATCTCCGAGATGGGCGAATCGATCACGCGCGACTCGCCGTACTTCGCGAGCAAACCATCGGTGACCTTGAATGCGCCGCCGAAGCCACCGATGTCTTCGCCGATCATGAAGACGTTCGGATCACGCTCCATCTCCTCGAACAGCGCCTCGCGGATCGCCTCGAGGTAGGTGATCTCTGCCATCAGTCGGCGCCCTTCGCGGGCGCGTCGAAGGTACCCCAGCTCGAGCGACGCTCGCTCGTCTCGATGACGGCGCGCTTTCCCTCACGGAACCAGAGCGGCTGCGCCGCCGGCGGGTCGGCGTAGATGCCGGTCAGAGCGTCGAGCGGCTCGGGAACGTCCGACTGCTCGGCAACGTCGGTGGCCTCATCAATTTCGTGTAGAATCTTCGCGTCGATCGCGGCGAGCTCGGTCGCCGACACTCCCTCGGTCGCGAGGCGCGCGACGTAGCGGTCGATCGGGTCGTTCTCCGCCGCCCACTTCTCGATCTGGCCGGCCGGCACGTACGACTGATTGTCGTGCTCGGCGTGCCCCTTCCGGCGGAACGTCATCAGCTCGACGATCGAGGTGCCCTCGCCGCGGCGGGCGCGGTCCACGGCGCGCTTCGTCGCCTCGTACGACGCCACGACATCGTTGCCGTCGGCGGTCTCGCCGGGAATGCCGTACCCGATCGCCTTGTCGGCCAACTGCTTCACGAGGCTCTGCTTCGCCGTCGGCGTCGAGTACGCGTAGCCATTGTTCTCGATCACCACCACCAGCGGACAGCGCTGCACCGCGGCGAAATTGATGCCTTCGTGGAACGCGCCGGTCGAAGTGGCGCCGTCGCCGACGTACACCAACCCGACGCGATCCTCGCCGCGCATCTTGAACGTCAGCGTGACGCCGGCCATCACCGGCACCATGTCGCCCAGTGGCGAGATCTGCCCGATGAAGCCCCGCTCCGTGTCGCCGAAATGGATGTTGAGCTCGCGGCCGCGCGTCGGTGAATCACCCTTCGCCATGTACTGCTTGAGGATCTCGACCGGTGTGGCGCCTTTCACCAGCATCGAGCCGAGATTCCTGATCAACGGGGACAGGACGTCGCCGCGGCGCAGCGCGTAGGCGCTTCCGACGGCGTCCGCTTCCTGGCCCAGCGACCGGAACAACCCGCCGACCACCTTCGTCTGGCGGTAGAGGTTCACGAGCCGCTCCTCGAGCGAACGCGTGAGCCGCATCCAGTAGTAGAGCTCGAGGCGCTGCGCGCGGGTGAGGCTCACGTCGCTCTCCGTCGCGGCGGCGGGGGGCGGCGCGGCGCGATCCCGCGCGGCGCGCCCCCCGCCCTGCGTCGCCGGTCGAGGCATCAGTACGATGCTTCGAGCGTGTGCGACGGATCGTCGGCCCGGTGCAGCGCGACGAAGAACTTCTTCACGTTGCGATCGAGCCGGCTCTCCCCCATCTGGTCGGTGCCGACCTCGACGAAGGTGTAGTGGCCGCCCTCGGCCTTCACCGCCAGCTTGAGCGCGCCGAGCGGTCCGCTGAAGGCCCGCGAGCGCACGCCCGACGTGACGAGCGTGAGTCCGAGCTCGGGAAAGAAGCGATCCGCGACGACGAGCACGTCGACGGCCGCGGAGTGGCTGCGATAGAAGTGGCGCATCTCAGTGGGTTCCGCTCCGCTCCGGGAGCACATCCTGCATCCACTCGGTCTTCTCGAGCGGCTTCAGGGAATCGCTGTGAAACTGAATGCCGACCGCCCACTGCCCCGACGTGACGAAATTGAGGCGCGCGGCGTAGACACCGACACCGGGCGCCTTGACGAAACCGTCGTACGTGCGCGCGCCATCGGCCGTGTTGGCGAAGATGCGGCCTTCACCCGCGTCGACGGGCTGCTTGGTTTCGCGGTCCTTCACGGAAACCGTGTAGATCACGTCCTCACGCGCGCGCGGCGGGATCGGATCCGAGGTGATCGTGAAGAGGTAGCTCTTCGAGCCCTGTCGAAGCTCCGGACGGCGTGGCGGACCGCAGCTCGCCGCGGCGACGAGCGCGAGGCCCGCCGCCACGACCGCGATCCGACGCGCGCCGGACGGCATCACGACTGGTAGTACTCCAGTCCCAGATGCGTGATCTGTTCCTCGCCCATCAGGTGACGCAGCGTGTTCTTGAGCTTCGTCTGCTGGATGAACAGGTCGTGCTCCGGCTGGAGGCCAGCCGCGGTCATGGGGCTCTTGTAATAGAAGGACAGCCACTCCTGGATCCCCTTCATGCCCGCACGCTGCGCGAAGTCGCTGAACAGCGCGAGGTCGAGCACCAGCGGCGCAGCCAGGATCGAATCGCGACAGAGGAAGTTGACCTTGATCTGCATCGGGTAGCCCATCCACCCGACGATGTCGATGTTGTCCCAGCCCTCCTTGTTGTCGCCGCGCGGAGGGTAGTAGTTGATGCGTACGACGTGCGCGAAGTCCTTGTACAGGTCGGGATACTTCTCGGGCTGCAGGATGGTGTGCAGCACCGACAGCTTCGACTCTTCCTTGGTCTTGAAGGACGCCGGATCGTCGAGCACCTCGCCGTCACGGTTGCCGAGGATGTTCGTGGAATACCAGCCGGCGAGACCGAGCATGCGCGCCTTGAGGCCCGGCGCGATGATCGTCTTCATCCACGTCTGCCCTGTCTTGAAGTCCTTGCCCGAGATCGGAACGCCACGCTCGGTGGCGAGCTGCACGAGGGCCGGCAGGTCGACCGAGAGATTGGGCGCGCCATTACAGAACGCGACTCCCTCCATGATCGCCGCGTACGCGTAGAGCATCGACGGCGCGATCGCCTCGTCGTTGTTCTCCATCGCGCGCTCGAACTGCTCGAGCGTGGCATGCTGCGGGCCGGGCTTGATGAAGATCTCGGTGGACGCGCACCAGACGATCACGACGCGGTCGCACTTGTTCTTCGCCTTGAAGTCGCGAATGTCCTGGCGGAGCTGCTCGGCGAGGTCCCGCTTGGTCTTTCCCTTCTTGACGTTCTTGCCGTGAATGCGCGTGACGTACTTGTTCTCGAAGACGGCGGGCATCGGCTTGATGGCCGACAGGAATTCCTTCAGCGGTTCGAGGTCGCGCTCTTCCAGCACGCCCGCCTTCTTCGCGGCCGTGTAGGCGTCATCGGGGATCGGATCCCACGCGCCGAACACGATGTCCTTCAGGTCAGCGAGCGGAACGAACTCCTTGATCAGCGGGGCGCGGTTCTCCGTGCGCTTGCCGAGCCGAATGGTGGCCATCTGGGTCAGCGAGCCGATCGGCTTGCTGCGACCCTGACGGATGCTCTCGACGCCGGCCATGAAGGTCGTCGCGACCGCACCGAGTCCCGGCGTGATGATGCCGAGTCGGCCGGTGGCTGGCTTGGGGGTCGAGGACGCGTCCTTAGCGGAACCTTTCACGAACTTATTCTCCTTTGAGCAGAGGGCGCGGCGAGGGGCTGCGCCACCAGGAACGGGGCCGGAACCTCGCTCTCGATGCGCGCTTCCGCCTTGTCGGCTCGCGTGGTAGCGGTATACACGTACACCACGCGCTGGACCACGGTGATCCAGGCCGTAATGGTCAGAATGACGATGATGCTGGCGAGCACCCACCCGCCAAGCACCAGGCCGAACAGCGCTTGGGGGGCCGACAGGAGGACGACGCGCTCAGGGCGTTGCAGCAGGCCGACCTTGGCGTCGAGGCCGAGCGCCTCGGCACGAGCCCGCGTGTAGGAGGTGAGGAAGGCGCCGACCAACCCGAATAGCGCGGTCAGCATCAGCGGCACGCTGCCATGGATGCGGCTCGTGGCGTAGAACACCGCGAGGCCGCCGAGCACGAAACCATCCGCCAGGCGATCGAGCGTCGAGTCGAGAAACGCGCCGAACATCGAGCTCTTGTTCGAGCGCCGCGCCACCGTGCCGTCGAGCACGTCGAACAGCGCGGTGATGCCGAGGAAGAATCCCCCCGTACGGATGTGTCCGGAGGCGTAGATGACCCCTCCGGTCACGGTGCAGAGCGTACCGACGACCGTGATGGTGTTGGGGTGCACATCCCGCTTCACCAACCAATTCGCCACCGGGTCGATGAGCCGCAGGTAACCGTTCTTGATCCAGTCGGGCAGAAGCTTCATGCGGCTCCGAGGCGCACGGAAGTCCCGCGGCCGGACGGTCGAGCGGCGGTAACGACGCAGGTGGGCGAAACAGCGACGGGCCGGAGCATGAGCTCCGGCCCGTAGAAGCTATTCGGGGTGCCAGCGTCCAGCAACCGGCGTCAGCACCGGACGCGCTCGATCACGGCACCGCCCACACGAACAACCCGGTGAGACCCACGCTCCGGCTCTGGTATGTGCGCGCACCATCGACCGTGACGGCCTTGAACGTGACGCTCGCGCCACTCGGCACGCCCGCCACCGGGACCTTCTCCACCGTGTTCGCCGAGATCTGGCGCAGGAAGATCTCGCCGCTTCCAGCCGTGGTGACGTACACGTTGACGGCCTGACTCAGGTTGTTGGTGATCTGCACGGACTGCTCGCTGGCCATCGCGGGCGCCGTCTTCACCTCGACCTGACGAGGTCCGCACGCCGCTGCGGCGGCCAGCGCGAGCGCCAGTAATGGGGCTCTCAATGAAAGGGTCATGGATCAGTTCCTCGAAACGTGGGCGGAAATGGGCGCTCGGTCGCTGCCGAGCGTTGCAAGACACATGCGCGCCGCCGCGTTCGCCAGCATCGCATGCGCCTTCAATGATAGAGCCGGAATGGCGCCGTGTCGCGTCGCCACGCCTCGACCGCCGCGTCGTCGCGCGCCACCACGACGTCAGGATCCTCACCGCGCAACAATGCCTCGCGCATCGGCGGCCGGCCGAACCGCTCGTCGAACGTCGCCGCGCGGACGACGAGCGAGTCGGGTGACGAGCGGGCGATCGCCCACAGCACGGCCGCCGACGTCCGCCCGGCGTCGTAGCGCTCACGGTCGGTGACCACGATCCGGACGCCCGGGATCGAACGGCCGGCGTACTTGCCATCGCCCGGTGCCTGCGGCGTGTAGTCGCTGCGCTCGAAGCGTACGCCCGGCAGGCGCCGTGCGTCGAGCAGCGCGACCACGCTGTCGGCGCGAAGCCATGGAGCGCCGAAGCGCTGGAACGCGTCCGCAGTGCCCCGCCCGACGCTGACGTTCGTGCCTTCGAACGGCACGAGCGCGGGGTAGATGGCCGCGCTGGCGAGCGTGGGAAGGTTCGGCGACGGTCGCACCCACGGCAGCCCCGTCTCATCGAACCACGCCGAGCGTCGCCATCCCGCCATCGGCACCACGTGAAGCTCGGCGCCGATCTCCAGCCGCGCGTTGAAGAATCGCGCGAGCTCCGCCATCGTCATTCCGTGACGCAGCGGCGTCGGGTATAATGCGTAGGCACGCCCGGGTCGTGTCGCGGTGGGCTCGTTCGGGTTGGCCAGTGCAGGATCGAGCACCGGCCCGTTCACCTGCACGCCCCCCAGTGGATCGGGTCGATCGAGCACGATGATCGGAAGATGCCGGCGCGCCGCGGCGCGGATCGCATACAGCATGGAGCCGACGTATGTCCACGTGCGCGTGCCGATGTCCTGCAGGTCCACGACCAGCACGTCGATGTCGCGCAGTGTGCTGTCGGGCGGCGCGATCGTCGTGCTGGTGTACAGCGAGTGCACGATGAGGCCGCTCGCGGCATCGATCCCGCTCGCCAGGTTCTCGCGGTCTTCCGTGCCGCGTATGCCGTGCTCCGGCGAAAACAGCGTCACCAGCCTGATCCCCGCCGCGCGCGCCTCGGGGCTCCGCAGTCGCTCGATATCCGAAATGCCGCGCTCGTCGATCCCGGTGTGATTGGTGAGCAGACCGACGCGACGTCCGCGCACGAGACCGATGCTGTCCGTGAGAAGGACGCTGATCCCCGGACGCACCGGCGCGGCGGTGAGCCGTCGACCATCTTCGTTCGACGCGCCGGACTGGCTCATCGCGCAGCCTGCCACAGCCATCATCATCGTCGCCCCCGCCAACCTCGCACCCGTCTGACCATGCATCGTCGCGCTCCTGGAATTCTGCTGTCGTCGTC
>JBBQDE010000083.1:0-8857 GCA_038319425.1 Gemmatimonadales bacterium | reverse complement strand
CGAAGCGCACCGCGGTCGTCCGGCTGGGCCAGCAGCGTGCGAGCCGAGTCTATCCGCTCATCGCCGGTGCCGCGGCGCTCGCGCTGATCGGATTCGTCGTGGCCGGGGTGCTTCCGGCGTTCGCACTGCTCGGCCTGGCGGGCTATCCGCTGTTCTTCAAGGCGACGCGTGTGGTGGGTCGCTACTTCGACCAGCCGATGGAGCTGGTGCCCGCCAACGCGTACACGGTCGTCGGGCATCTCGCGAGCGCACTGGCGCTCGCGGTGGGGCTTGCGTGGTCTGGTCTGGGCGGTGGGATGAACGTGGTCGTGCTCGCGGTCGCGGCGCTCGGGGTGGTGACCATTCTCTACTACAACCGTTCGATCGGACGGTTGGCGAGCGCATTCTACGGCGTGAAGGACGCGGTGGCTCGCAGCTAGTCGCGTCGCCGCTCTGGTGGTGAGTATCTCGCGATCCAGGCCGCGCGGATGCGACGGAGCATCGACGGATACACGAGGAAGCGCCGGAACGGCTCGATGGCGGCGAGATACCATCGCGTGAACCAGGACATGGGCTTCATGTACACCGCCCAGTAGAAGCGGTAGCCGCCCGGTGCCGGCACGATCGCGGTAGACAGGAAGGCGTGCACCGTGGAGTTCCGAATCTCGGCGAGCATCTCGCGCGGGAACTGGTACATCAGCGCGGCCACGACGACCCCGGAAGGCATTCCCTCCATGAGTGCGCGCACCTCGGCCAACGTCCGTCCCGCGCCGCCTCCCGGCAGGTCCACGACCGAAACGTCGTGCAGCGGCACGCCGCGCATGATGTCATGCGCGCGGAGGTCGAGGGCGAGATAGTCGGATGGAGGCGTGCGCATGCTACCCGTCGCCCTCAGGCGCACGCGGCATGACCTCCGACGGCCGTGACACCCGCGCGAGCGCCTGATACTCCAGCGTCGGAAGGGCCCGGAACGACTCGGTGAGCGCCGTCGGCTGGCCGCGCAGCGACGCGATCACCTGATCCGCTTCTTCCGGCGGGCTGCCGAGGGTGAGCAGGGCGTAGTGGCCCATGCTGAGCGCGGCCTCGCGCTCCGAATACACGGCGCGCCCGGACACGCCCGGCGCGGAGCAGGTATTCCTCGAAGAACGCCTGCTTGCCCGCACTGTGGGTTCGCACGGCGACGGTGATCGCCGGGTTCACGGCTCGCGCCACTTCGATGATGCGGCGAGCCCGAAACGGCTCCGGTGCCGTCACCACCAGCAATCGCGCGCTGGCGATGGCGGCGCGTCGAGCACGTCGGGCCGCGTCGCGTCTCCGAGGATGGCGCGCTCGCCGCGCTTGCGCAGTCCACCCACGACGCGCTCCTGTTCCTCCACCACGACGTAGCGCGCCGTGTGAGCGCGTCCGCGACGGTGGTGCCGACCCGGCCATGGCCAATCAGGACCACGTGACCGGTGAGGGGCGGACGCGGCATCCCGGGCGCGGCGTCCGCCTCGCGCCGCCGAGGCGCTGCGCGAGACACCCGCACGGCGGCGGAGACGACGAATCCGTTCAGCGTGATCGCGATGAGCGCGGCGGCGATGACGAGTCCCTGCACCTCGCGCGTCACCAGGCCCAGCGACACGCCAAGTGCCGCGACGACGAACGAGAACTCCCCGATCTGGCCCAGCGCCGCCGCGACGACGAGCGCGAGTCGCGTGCGCTGGCGCAGCAGCCGCATCAGCGCGAACGCGAGCACGCTTTTCCACACCACGATCACGGCGACCAGCGCGAGTACGCGCGCGGGTTGCCGGACCAGTACCGCAGGTTCGAACAGCATGCCGACCGACACGAAGAACAGGACCGCGAACGCATCCTGAGCGAAGATATCGCCGCTGCCGCCATCACGGCGACAGTCCCTTACGCCGTCCGGTCAGCCGCTACCTCGTCGCTTCGTCGCTCACCTGGCGCCGCCATTCGCTGCGGCGCGCGCGCATCGCGGTGTGCACCCGCGCCGCCGCAGTCTGTCCCCGATGCAAGGTCACGAGGGTGACCTCGGGGGAGGCGCCCAGACGGAAGGGGATGCCCCAGTAGCCCGTGCCCGGGCTGATGTAGAGGAGCGCGTCGTCCGACTGGTGTGCTCCCATGGCATGCTCCAGGAATGGCGACGCGAGACTCCAGCCCAGCTTCGGGATGGCAAGCTGCCCCCAGTGCGTGTGGCCGCTGAGCGTGAGGGCCACCCCGCGCTGCGCCAACGACGGCCACAGTGCAGGATTGTGCGCGAAGGCGATCACCACCGCACCATCGGACACCTGAGCCAGCGCCCGCTCGACGTCCGGCGCCACGCGCGAGGTGCCGCGGGCCCCCCCGGCGGGATCGCCGGTGCCGAGCAGCGCAATCGTGGATTCGCCGCGGGTGATGAGGCGGACGTCGTTCACGAGCACCGTGCCCAGGTTCGCCGCACGCAGGGCGCTCTCCACCGCCTCCCATCCCGCGTACACGTCGTGATTGCCCGGGATCATGTACACGCCCAGCGGCGCGGTGAGTCCACCGAGCGACCGCGCGTATGACGCCACGTCTTCCGCGCGATCGTCGATCAGGTCGCCGGTGACGGCGATGAGGTCGGGCTCCAGCGATCGGGTCGTCTCGACGACGCGCTCGAGAAAGCGCCGCGAAGTGTGCGGCCCGACGTGCAGGTCCGAGAGCTGCACGATACGCAGGCCGTCGAACTCGGGGCCGAGCCCCGGCACCTCGGTGTCCACTCGCCGCACCTTGAGGCGGCCCGACCCGAGATAGCCGAGCAGCAGCACGGCCACGGCGATGACGAGCACCACGCCAGCCAGCACCCGGCCCACATCCACCGCATGACCGAACGGCGCGCCGACCACCAGGCCGGCCAGCCCCGCGACGGAGACGAGCGGAAGGACGAGCTGCACGTACCAGAACGGTCGCACTACCCAGAGCCGGAACGCCCGTCCGGGATAGAAGGGCCATTTGCGCCAGCGAAAGAAGGCGAGCAGCGGGATCGTCGTATACAGGGCGACGACGAGCGCCACCGCGGTCGCGTAGGGGAAGAGTCCCGCGACGAGAGTCACCACGGTACCCCACGCGACGACGAGGTAGGCGGCGAGACGAACGGCAATCACGGCGACGTTGGTGCGACGGCGAAGCGGACGGGCGGCGGACATGTCGAAAGCTACCCGATTTCCGTCTGCGCGATCGTCCATCCCGCTGCGGGGTAGTGATGCAGAGCCAATGGTGACGCAGGATACGGCACCAATGGTGACGCGAGTGCTTTCTGCGCATCCGTTCCCGTCGTCCCGTTCCCGCAGCGAGTTGTCTCATGCAGCAGCCCGTAGAAGCGCCCACGCCCGCCGCCCTCGCCGACCTCGTGGCGCGCTGCGACCAGATCAATCGATTCGAGACTCAGCTGACCGCGGCCGAGGAGGCGCGCATCACCGCGCTGGCGTCGGGGATCCTCGTCATGCGGCAGGTGCTGGAGCTCCCGCTCCTCGATCCGGAGAAGCTCCCGACCCGGCAGGGGCGGATCCAGCACTGGGCGCTCTCCGCCAGCCACCTCAAGGAAGCGGAGACGCCGGCGATCCATTCCGCGCCAGGGCTGTTCGTGCTCGACGAGCACGAACAGGTGAAGGTGCTGGGGGAGCGGACCTGGCGCGGCCAGTGGGGCACCGTGACGCTCTGGAAGAACGGGGACCAGGGTGTCTCGACCGCCGCCATGCTGGAGTATCTGGCCCGGCTCACCAGCCTCGCGCAGAAACGGGCGCCGGACGTGGCTCGCGCGCTGCTCGTGCGTAGTGAAGCGGTGGCCGCGACCCACGCATTGCTCGCGGCGGGGCCGCGGCAGCGCGGCGGCTAGTCCGTCACGCCTGCGCTGACCGACTCACTCAGTCGCGGAGTGTATCGAGGAGGGTGAGGCAAAACGCCGCGAGCGCTTCGCTGTCAAAGGTGCGCCCGTCAGTCGCCTTCCAGACGAGGGCGTCGCTTCCGCCGTCGACGGGATGAAATACCAGCTCGCTGGCGACGACGGCCCCCTTGGCGGGCCGCGCCACTCCTCGCCGAGTGACGACGCCCCGCCAGAGCACCACCTGGAGCTCTCCCAAGGTGAGATCTTCCGACGCGTCAGCGAACCACGACACACTCAGGGCGACCGAGGCCCCCTGGAGCACGCAGCCGCTTGGCGTCCGATGCGCCTCAACCACGACTGGGGGCGCTTCGCCCCGGCGCAGCGCCTTCTCCGGCGCGAGCTCGTCGAGCAGGCGGTCGACGCTCCGCTGCACGGCGTTCCGCTCCTTCAGCGTGGGCGGAGCGGGGCGGGATACTCTCACGACGTCGCTCGAGCCCTGGTTGTCGTGCATGGCACACCCCTGATGTTGAGTCTTGCGTTCGCTAGCGTCACCGGGAAGCTAGCATCCGGCGCGCGGCTTTGCGGCGGCGGCCGGTTCAGGACCCGCGGCCGGGATCGCTGCCGCCCAGCCGTCACCCATCGCGAGGGAGCCAGATGAAGGTGTCCGTCCTGCCGTGTGGGGCGGCGGCATGATCACCGACACGGGAAACGTGCCTCGTGCATCCCTGATCACACTTCTGGTGCGCGCGGTGCGCCGCCAGTGTCCGCGGTGTGGCGGTGGCGGCATCTGGCGATCGTGGTTCAAGATGAAGCACGCCTGTCCGACGTGCGGGCAAGTGTTCGAGCGGGGCGAGTCGCACGACTTCTTCATCGGCGCCTACCTGATCAATCTCGTCGTCGCCGAAGCGAGCGCCGTGATCGTCGCGGCCGTCATGTGGATCGCGCTCGGCTCCCGCGTCTCGTTCAACGTCCTGTGGGGCGCGTCGATGGCGCTGGCCGTGCTGATGCCGGTGCTCTTCTACCCATTCTCGCGGGAGCTCTGGCTGGCGTTCGACCTGCACTTCCGCCCCAGCGAAGCCGGAGATGTTCACGGTCGCTAGCGCGTCTCCGCCGTCACACGCGATAGATCGTCACCACGGAGTCATCGAACGTGCGTCGGTGCGCGCCGGCCGGTAGCTCGTGGGTGCTCGCGTGCTCGACGGCCAGCACCCGTGCGAATTTCGTCGCCATCCAGCTCTCGATCACCCGGTCCAGCATGCGCGATCCGTACGGCGGATCGGCGAACGCGATGTCAGAGCTGTCGGCGGTGAGGGCCGCGGCGAAGGGCAGGGCGTCGCGCTTGAAGATCCGGGTGCGGTCGCGCAGTCGGAGCAGCGCGACGTTGGCACGGAGCGCATGCAGACTGTCCGGACGGAACTCCACGAAGTCGGCGCGATGGGCGCCGCGCGAGATCGCCTCGAGTCCGAGCGCGCCCGTCCCCGCGAACAGGTCGAGCACGCGCGCGTTCGGCAGCTCTTTCGCGAGCAGGTCGAGCAGCCCCACGCGGACGCGCTCGGCGGTGGGGCGCACGCGCTTGTCCTGCGGGGATGCCAGATCCCGCCCGGCGAACTTCCCGCCGACGATCCTCATGCGCGCGGGAGGGACGGATTGGGTCGATTCATCGAAGCAATATACGGCGCTCGACCCAGCGCCTCCGCGCGCGCGCCGCTAGACGCGTTCGTCGCGATTGACGGTTCGATGCGCGCCTGAGCGGCGCGACCGCGCGAACTCCTCGTCGCTCTCCTGGGCCTCGTGCGCTTCCGCGGGCGTGATGCCGCGGGGTCGCGACGCGACTTCCGCCAGGCGGCGCATCAGCTCAAGGCGCTCATCCGGCAGCTCTTCCCAAGCCGGCGGCACGTCGTCGAATGGCAGGCGGGCCCGCTCACTGCCATCCACCAGCTCGAAGCAGAGCCAGCCATTCTGGAAGCGCTCCTGAAGACCAGCCGTGCTCGACGTCGGCTGCACCCGCCACACACTCCATTCCCGCCCCTGCTGGTCGGAAAAGACACGCACCGCCATGATTGCCCTCGACTGCTGCTGAGTGGTTCGCGCCGCGCCGTCGTCACGGCCGCCGCGAGAACTCGGGGCGGCAAGTCACATACCGTCGCGGCCGAGTTCTCTCCACATGCCCCGCGTCAACGAAGGTGGACCGACTCGTTGCGCGCCGCAATGGCCTCGGCGTCGGCAACCCGTCGAGCGGTGCAGTTGATTGGGCTCGCGGCGACTCGGCCCCCGGTGTCTGCCCATCTCGGAGAAAGCGCTGAGCACCGACCGAAGTCCCGACCGCCCGGAGCGGCCGCCGCTGCCCACCCGGCTCATCGTCTTGAGCGTGGTCGCACCGCGACTTCGACGACATCTACACGGGCGGGCTCGCCTTGCTCGACGCGACGGCGCTCCGGCTGCTCGGTACCACGCTCTGGTCGATGGGGCTCGTGCTCCTCGCGGTCTTCATCGTCTGGGTGCCGATCGTGTTCTACGTCGCGTCGCGCTTCGTGCGCGCACGGGCGCTACAGCTGGGCGCCGCCCGACGTGCCGCAGATCTACTTTCTCACGGGCTACGGCAATCCGACCCGCTCGCTGTTCGAGTTCTTCGACGACACGACCGGCTGCTCGACGAGAATTCTCCGTGCGCTCGACGAACACCACGTGAACCTCCTCGTTTTGAACATCAGCCCGCAGTTGTCGCCGCGCATCCCGCTCGAATTCTACCGACAGATGGCGAGGCGCTACCCGAACTCGGCGCGGGTGGAGCCCTACCTGATCAAATGGCGCGAGTGAGAGGACACGAGCGATTGGCGCAGGCCGGGGCGGTCGGTAACTTGGGCCACCTCACTGGAGATGGCCTGCCCACATGTTCGACCGCCGCACGACCTCGTTTCTCGAGCATGGCACTGCGCACACGCTGACGCTCGCTGCGCTCGCGCTGCTCGTCGGCAGCGCCCTGCTGCCCGCCGCTGCCCAGACGAGTGCGCGGCGGGACGAGCGCTTCGTGAATTCACTCGTGGCGCGGATGACGCTGGACGAGAAGGTCGGGCAGCTGACGATGATGCCGGCGGAATGGAACCAGACGGGCCCGCACGCGTCGGCCGGGGGCGAGCAACAGGTGCGCGATGGAAAGATCGGCTCGTTCCTCGGTTTCTGGGGTGCGGCGCCGACCCGAGAGATGCAGCGCATCGCCGTCGAACAGTCGCGCCTGCACGTCCCGCTGCTCTTCTCGCAGGACGTGATTCACGGGTGGCGCACCGTCTTCCCGGTGTCCCTCGCCGAGGCCGCGACGTTCGACACGGCCGGCGTCCGCAACGCCGCGCACATCGCCGCGGTGGAAGCGAGCGCGCACGGCATTCACTGGACCTTCGCGCCGATGGTGGACATCGCCCGCGATCCCCGCTGGGGACGCATCGTCGAAGGGTCCGGCGAGGATCCCGTGCTCGGCGCTGCGATGGCGGCCGCCCGCGTGCGGGGATTCCAGGGCGATGGCGGATGGCGTCGCATGCACGAGGATGGCACGCCGACGCGCGTGCTCGCCACGGCCAAGCACTTCGCCGCGTACGGCGCGGCGGAAGGAGGACGCGACTACAACACCGCCGACGTCTCCGAACGCTCGGTGTGGGAGGTGTACTTCCCGCCGTTCCGCGCCGCGATCGGCGCGGGTGTCGGCTCGATCATGGCGTCGTTCAACGACATCGGCGGCGTGCCGTCGCACGCGAGCACGTGGCTGCTCGACGACGTGCTGCGGCGCCGCTGGCACTACGACGGCCTCGTCGTGAGCGACTGGTCGGGCATCCAGGAGCTCGTGGCGCACGGCGTGGCCGCCACGCCGGAAGACGCCGTGGTGCTGGCGATGCAGGCCGGTGTAGACGTCGACATGTCGGATGCGCTCTACTCGAAGCACCTGGCGAACGCGGTGCGCGCGCGACGTGTACCGCTCGCGCTCGTGGACTCGTCGGTGAAGCGCGTGCTGCGCGCCAAGCAGGCGCTCGGCCTGTTCGAGGAGCCCTACCGGTACAGCGATACGACCCGCCAGCGTACCGCCACGTTGACGCCGGCCAATCGCACCGCCGCGCGCGATGTGGCGCGGAAGGCGATCGTGCTGCTGCGGAACGAGCGGATCGGCGACTCGCCGGTGTTGCCGCTGTCGAAAAGCCTGCGCAGCGTGGCGGTGATCGGTCCGTTGGCCGATGATCGGAAGGCGGTGCTGGGCTCATGGAACGGCGCCGGTCGGCCGGAGGACGCGGTCACCGTGCTCGCGGGCATTCGCGCCGCGCTGCCGCAGGCGCGCGTCACCTACGAGCGCGGCGCGCCGGCCGAGTCGCTCAGCACGGCGGGATTCGCCGCCGCGGTGCAGGCGGCGCGGGACGCCGACGCCGTGATCCTCGTGCTGGGGGAGCATGCCGAGTTGAGCGGCGAAGCCTCGAGCCGCGCGTCGATCGAGCTGCCTGGCTCGCAGCTCGCGCTCGCGCAGACCGTGGTGAGCGCCGTGCGCGAGGCGACGCCGGCCAAGCCGATCGTCGTCGTGCTGATGAACGGGCGGCCGATGGCGGTGCAGTGGCTCGCCGACAACGTGCCGGCGCTCGTCGAGTCCTGGCTGCTCGGGGTGGAGCACGGCAATGCTGTCGCCGACGTGCTGTTCGGCGACGCGAATCCGTCCGGCCGCTTGCCGGTCACCATGCCGCGCGCCACCGGTCAGGTGCCGATCCACTACGCGCACCGGAACACGGGCCGGCCGGCGCAGCAGGAGAACCACTACACGTCGAAGTACCTCGACCTTCCGTGGACGCCGCTCTATGTGTTTGGGCACGGCCTGAGCTACACCACGTTCCGCTACGCGAACCTGCGCGTGACTGCCAGCGGTCGCGCCGCGGATCCGGTTCGGGTGAGCGTGGACGTCACCAACACCGGCGCGCGAGCGGGTGACGAGGTGGTGCAGCTGTACGTGCGCGACGACGCGGCCAGCGTGGCGCGGCCGGTGCGCGAGCTCAAGGGATTCCATCGGAT
>JBBQDE010000082.1:0-8995 GCA_038319425.1 Gemmatimonadales bacterium | reverse complement strand
ACCACGGCGGGTGGAAGTCCGGCGAGGCGACCGACCTCGATGCCGTACGAGCGGTCGGCCCCGCCCGCGATCAGCGTGTGGAGAAAGAGCACCTCGTCGCCGACCTCGCGCACCGCCACCGTGTAGTTCCGGATCGCGTCGCGCTCCTCCGCGAGCTGCGTCAGCTCGTGATAGTGCGTCGCGAACACGGTCTTGCAGCCGATCGCATCGTGCAGATGCTCGCTCACCGCCCACGCGATCGAGACGCCGTCGTAGGTGGACGTGCCGCGTCCGATCTCGTCGAGCAGCACGAGGCTGCGTTCCGTCGCCGTGTGCAGGATCGCGCTCGTCTCCGACATCTCGACCATGAACGTCGACTGCCCGCGGACGAGGTTGTCGCTCGCGCCCACGCGCGTGAACACGCGGTCGACGATCCCGATGCGCGCGCGGGACGCAGGCACAAAGCTTCCGATCTGCGCCATGAGGACGATCAGACCGATCTGGCGGAGGATCGTCGACTTGCCTGCCATGTTCGGCCCGGTGAGGATCACGAGCCGCGCATCCTCCACCAGCTGCACGTCGTTCGGGATGAACTTGTCGCGCGGCATCATCCGCTCGACCACCGGGTGTCGCCCGCCAATGATGTCGAGGTCGTAGCCGTCCGTCAGCACGGGGCGAACGTATCCTTCGCGCGCCGCCACGTCGGCGAGCGCCGAGAGGACGTCGAGCTCCGCGGCGATGCGCGCCGCGCATTGCACGCGCGCGATCGCGTGCCCGATGGACAGCCGGAGTGCCTCGAACAACGCTCGCTCGCGGGTCTCGATGCGCTCCGTCGCCGACAGCACCTTCTCCTCGTACTCCTTGAGCGCCGGCGTCACGAAGCGCTCGGCGCCCGTGAGCGTCTGGCGGCGTTGATAGTCGGCGGGCACGAGATCCCGATTGGCATTCGTGATCTCGATGAAGTATCCGAACACCTTGTTGAAGCCGACCTTGAGCGACGGGATGCCGGTGCGCGCGCGCTCCTTCGCCTGGATCGCCGCGATCGCGTCCTTGCCGCCATCGCGCAGTTCCCGAAGAGCATCCAGCTCCGTATCTATTCCAACAGCTATGGTCGCGTCGTCGCCCAGCTGGAGTGGCGGCCGTTCCACGAGCGTGTCGAGCACCGACGCGGCCAGATCGGCGCAGCCATCCCACCGCGCCGCCAGTCCATCGATCACCCCGGCGCCGCGCACACGCGCGACGGCTCGCTCCACGTCGGGCAGGCGCGCGAGCGACGAGCCGAGCGCGGCGAGCTCGCGCGGTGTCGCGCGCCCCGCGGAGGCCTTGCCGCCCAGTCGCTCCACGTCGCGAATGCCGTCGAGCGCGCTGCGCAGCGCATCGCGCGCACCAGCGTCGCGCACCAACGCAGCAACCGCATCGAGTCGTCCGTCGATCGCCGCACGATCGAGCAAGGGAGCGAGGAGCCACTGCCGCAGCAAGCGGGCGCCCATCGGCGTCACCGTGCGGTCGAGCACCGCGAGCAGCGTTCCACTCGTGTCGGTGCCGCGCAGCGATTCCACCAGCTCGAGGTTGCGGCGCGTCATCTCGTCCAGCGGCATCGCGCTCCCGACCCGCTCGACGACGGGACGCGCGAGATGCGGCACCCCCGCCGGCTGCATCTCCTTCAGGTAGCGCAGCAGCGCGCCCGCCGCGCTCACGGCCGCGCCGTCGTCGCTGCCGATCCCCAGTCCGTCGAGCCCGCGCACCGCGTATTGCCGCGCCAGGTCGTCGCGCGCCATCGCCTCGTCGAATTCCCACGCATCGCGCTCGGTGACGAGCACGCCATCGAGGGCGGTGGTGCGCGGCAGCGCGTTGCTGCCACGTGCCACCAGGAGCTCGCGCGGCGCGAAGCGCGCCAGCATCGCGTCGAGCTCCGCCACGGGAGCGCTGCACAGCCGGAGCTCGCCGGTAGAGACGTCGGCGGCGGCGATCCCGACGTGCGCCGCCTCGTGGCCGCGCACGGGAGAGGGCACGAGCGCGACGACGAAATTGTTGCGCGCGCCCTCGAGCAGGTCGTCGGCGAACGCGACACCGGGCGAGACGACCTCCACGACTTCGCGGCGTACGATGCCCTTCGCGAGCTTTGGATCTTCCATCTGCTCGCAGATCGCCACGCGATACCCGTGCTGCACGAGCCGTCGCAGATAGTCCTGACCAGCCTTCACGGGAATTCCGGCGAGCGGCACTTCGGATGCGCCGCCGTTGTTTCGTGCCGTCAGGGTCAGCCCCAGCACGCGCGACGCCGTCTCGGCGTCTTCGTAGAACATTTCGTAGAAATCACCCATCCGGAAGAACAGGATGGCGCTCTGGTGGCGCGCCTTGATCTCCCGGTACTGCTGCATGAGCGGCGTCGGCGCCGGCGCGCTCACGGCGATCTCGTCCCCGCGGGCGGCACTTCTTCCGCCACGAACCCGACGATGCCGCGCGCCTTGAGCGCGGTCACGACGTTCGTGGCCTCCTGCCGGGTGCGGTAGAAGTCGAGCCGCACGCGGAAGGGCTTCGCCGAACCGCTCACGCGCGCCTTCACTCCTCGCGTGGCCAGCTTGCGCACCAGCGCCTCGGCGGGCGGGCGCGTGCCGTACGCCGCGAGCTGGATCGTGTACATGCTCCCCGACGGGGCCTTCGTGGCGCGAGGCGAGGTCGCCACGGGTGGCGCCGCTGCGCTCTCGCGCCGCGGGGGCGCTGGACGAGCGACTGACGACGGTGCCGGCGCAGGGCGCGGCGCGGGCGTCACCGGCGTCGGCATGGTCGATTCCGGTGACCGCCCCGGCTCCGTACGCGTTGGCGTGCCCGGATGGCTCGCGGGCGCTTGTGCGGCGCGGGTCATGGGAGCGGTCGTCTGCGCCGGCGACGTCACGACGGGCCTCGCGATCGGCGGCCGTTCGTTCGCCACTGGCGCGCTGGCCGGAAGCGCGCTGACGGGAGGCGCGCTGATGGGAGGCGCGCTGATGGGAGGCGCGCTGGCTGTCATCGCCGCCGCCGTGCATTGCCGATCGTAGTATTCGATCTGGTTGCGCATCTCGACATCGGTCGCCGCAATGCTCGTCCGGGCTGTCGCGAGCATCGAACAGCCAAGCTTCGTGTCGCGCTGCTCGAACGCGAGCCGCGCCGCGCCAAGAGCGGCAATTCCACGCCCCGGGCTCGACGGATGCTCCTTCACGAACCGCTGGAGGTGCATCAACGCGCCGGCGCGATCGCCGCGCGCCTGCTCGAGCTCCGCGATCGCGAGCAGTGCGTCGTCCGCGTAGTACGCCAGCGGATACTCGACGATCACGCGTCGGTAGTCGCGCTCCGCCTCAGCGGCGGTCGGCGCGAGCGCCCCGTGCCAGTAGAGTGCGTCGCCGTAGGCTGGCGTCGCCGGGTCGGCCGCACGCAGCAGCGAGTCCACGATGCCACGACCGGCCGTGCCGTTCCCCTCGGCCACAAGCCGGCGGGCGCGCCGATACAGCGAATCGGATGCGGGGCGTGGCGCCTGCCCGGCGACACGAAGTGTCGTGTCGGCAGACGTCGTGATCTGGCCGGCCGCGGAGTGGGCAGCGGCGCTGAGCAGGATGAAGACGGCGGAGAAGAGACGGTGCATCGGATGTCGAATGGGTAGGCCAGTCACGCCGCGCGGCGGGACGAGCCCGTGCCGCACAGAGTGAGCACGAGCGAGGTGAGGAGTTGCTCGTCCGAGGAGAGGCGCGTTTCCTTGAGCGCTGAGTCGGCGGCGAGCAGCGCCGACAACGCCGCGTCCAGTTGGGCCGCGCTCCAGCGGTCGGTGTGCCGTCCCCACGCGGTGACGGCCTCGCCCCAGGGACGTCCGGGAAACGCTCCGCTCTCCTTGAGCAGCGCCATGTATTCGTTGAACAGCGAGCGCGACGGCGTACCGTTCGCCCGCGCCGCCGCACCATACGCCATTGCGAGCGTTTGCGTGGTGAGGTTCATCACGATCGACACCGCGTTCGTCTTCGGCTGTTGCAACACGCCATCGATGAGCGCCAGTGCCGTCGCTGCATCTTGTGCGGCGACGGCGTCGAGCAGCGCACCCAGCGATTCACCACGTCGAATGCCGACCACCTCGCCAACGGCGCGTTCGTCGATCGTGTCCGTGGCGAAGCTTGCCAGTTTCTCGAGCTCCACCGCCAGCTGCGACAGGTCGGCGCCAACCGCTTCGACGAGCAACGCTACCGCATCGGTGGTGATGCGGCGGCCCAACACCGTCTCGGCGTGATAGGCAATCCATTTTGGCAGCCGATCCCCCGTGAGCGGCGCGAACTCGACCGCGGTGCTGCGATCGGCGAGCGGCTTGTCCGATTTGGCCCCAGCGGGCGCGACGAGAACCAGCACCGTGTCCGTCGCGGGCCTCGCGAGATACCGCAGCAGCAACGCTCGGGCGTCCTTCTTGAGCTTGTCCACCTCGCGTACCACGACGACTCGGCGTTCGGCCAGCATCGGGGGTGTGCTCAACAGTGAGTCGAGCGCTTCGGCGTCGAGCTCACTGCCGCGGCGCACTTCGAGATTGAAGTCGCGCGTGGCGGGGTCGACCGCGGCTTCGACGAGGTTGCGCGTCCGCGCATCCTTCAGGTAGTCGTCTTCTCCATGAAAGAAGTAGACGGGATCGAAGGTGCGCTGCTTCAGCGCGGCATGCAGTGCTTTTTCCCCAGCGGACGCCATGGCGCAATATACGGCGCCAGGGAGTGTGGCGGTCAGGCCGCGTCGCGCACCTACCGTCCGATGGCGTCGCTCGCGAAGTGCCACGGCGCCTGCTGCGCCACGTAGAGCGCCGGCCACACTGTCATGCCCGTTGGCATGGAGGCCACCATCGCGGGTGTCGCCAGCGTGGACGGTTCGGCTTCCGGCAGCGTGGCAACGACGGGCGCCAGACGGATGACGTCCTGTTCCTGTCCCATCCCCGTGATGGTGAGGGCGAGTCCCGCCGCCGCGAGAAGACCCGCGGCCACCGCGGTGTACGCGCTCATGGAAATCGGGCGCCACGAATGCGCGGCGGTCATCTCGCGCGACGCGCCGGCCGCGGCGAGCAATGCGCGCTCCTGCTTCAGACGAAGCTGCAGGCGTTCGGTGAACCGTGCCGACGGCTCGATGGTCGGGAGGTTGTGCGCCACGAGCAACGCGCGCCGGACCCGGGTGTCCAACCGTGAGCATGACTCGCACAGGCTGCGGTGACCTGCCATCGCATCCAGCTCGACGCCACTCAGCGTGTCGTCGATGTAAGCGTCGTGCTTGCGGCGGAACTCCCGACAATTCATGAGGGCGTTGGGCAGTGGTTGAGGACGTCGTTTTCGCTGCCCTCCGTACACGCGGGACCGGGGGCTGTTCCCGCCGGAAATGTCCCTCCGATGGGTCATCCATGAACGGTTGGCACGTCGCACGAAAAGAGCGCGGGCACCCCGACTTTCGCCAGAGTGCCCGCCGCCTTCGAGTCCATCTCGTTCCTCGCTAGCCGATCACGAACGCCTCAGTCCACCCACGGCTCGATGATCTCCGCGAACGCGTTCCGGGCCCGGTTCAATCGCGACTTCACCGTACCGAGGTTGCAATCCGTGATCTCGGCAATCTCCTCGTACGACTTGCCTTCGAGCTCCCGCAGGACGAACACCTGGCGGTGATGCTCCGGCAGCTTGGCGACCGTTTCGGCCACGAGCTCGCGCAGGTGGCGCTTCCTATAGAGATCATCCGGTCGCGCCGTCGTATCCTCGAACTGCAGCGGACGGTCCTCGTCGTCCCAGTTGCCCTTGATCGTCTGGAAGAGCACGAGGGGATTGCGCGACCGGTTGCGCAGCTCGTTCTTCGCCAGGTTCGATGCGATCGTATAGGCCCAGGTCGAAAACTTCTTCGACCGGTCGAAGCGGTGCAGGTGCCGGTAGACACGGATGAAGACTTCCTGGACCAGATCCTCCGCCTTCTCACGATCGCCGATCGTGCGATAGATGAAGTTCAGGAGGCGGGTCTGATAGCGCTCCACGAGCTCCTGAAAGGCGCGCTCCTCCCCTGCCAGGAACGACGTGACGACTTCCGCGTCGTCCATCGCCCGAAGCTGTTCGCGGATCGTCGGCCCCGTCTGCGCGACCCGCTTCATTGCGATATCAGCCATGATCTCATCCCCCAGTGCCTTCGTATGGATACGCTTCGACGATGCAGGTTCGTGCGGCGCTCCGTGGCTCTTTCTCTGGCCCCTACAATGGCAGGGTCCATGCCCATCGCCGACTCACGGGTCGCAGTCTGTAAAGTGTTGCGAGGTAATCAGTTACGTACGCCGATCTCGAAGGAGCGTGTCTGACTGAGCACAAAAAAGCGTCCTCTATTTGTTACAGGACGCGAGAATGCCCCCGGCTGATGTCCACTTTGGACACAGACCGGGGGCATTCGGTTTCCTGCTACTCCGACTCCTCGAGAAGGAACCGAAGATGTTAATGAAGAGCTCGCTAACCGCCCGTCTGGAACCCCGCCACATAAAGGACGGAGAGCGCCGTTTTGGCATCCATGATCTCTCCGGTCCTGATGAGCTCGAGCGCTTCGGCCAGCCGCATGATCACCACATCGACGAACTCGTCTGCCTCCCTCGCGGATTCCCCGTGTACGAGACCGCTGGCCATGAAGACGTGGATCTTCTCATCGGTGAAGCCCGGCGTCGTGAACATGGTGAAGAGCGGTTTCATCGATTCCGCCGTGCACCCCGTCTCCTCCCTGAGCTCGCGCACCGCGCAGTCGGCGGGGGACTCGTCGCCGTCCAGCCGGCCGGCCGGTACTTCATAGATGTAGCCCCCGGCCGCATATCGATACTGCCGCAGCAACAGCAGCTGCGGGTCCTCCCCGTGCGGGTCGTTCATGAACGGGACGATCGCCGACGCGCCAGGATGACGCAGGATATCCATCTCCGCGTCGGAGCCATCCGGGAAGCGCACCGTGTCGCGGTCGAGCGTGAAGATCTTTCCCTTGTACACCTCTCGCGATGCGAGCTGCGCGGCGGGCTTCTCGCCTTTTGTGCGCGCATTGACCAGCGCGGCCGTCACCACGCGGGGCGTGCGGGGCTTGGTCATGCCGGCTTCTCGGCTCGGTCGGGGCTCACGACTTCCACCGTCGTCCCGGTCATCTCGCCGAGTGGCGTGGCGATCACCGCCGGATCGCCGACGACGACGATGCGCAGCTGCTCCGGGTGCAGGTGGGCCTGTGCCGCGCGCAGCACGTCTCCGGTCGTCACCGCTCGCACGCGTGCGCGATATCGATCGTAGTAGTCGTCCGGGAGTCCATGGATCGTGAGGTTCGCGAGCGCCGCCGCGATGGCCGCGGTCGTCTCGTACCGGATCGGAAAGACCCCGTCGAGATAGCTCGTCGCAAGCGTAAGCTCCGCTTCTCCGATTTCCTCGCGACGCATGCGTTCGATCTCGCTGAGGATCTCTCGAACCGCGGCGGCGGTGTCGTCGCTTTTTACCGCGGTGGAAACGACGAACGGTCCCGCCGCCCGCCGCCACTCGAACCCGGAGAACGCGCCGTACGTGTAGCCGTGCGCCTCGCGCAGGTTGAGGTTGATCCGCGAGGAGAAGAGCCCTCCGAGCACGGCATTCATCACCATGGTCTCGAAGTAGTCGGGCGCGCTGCGCGGCAGCCCGATGTGGCCGACCCGCACTTCGGACTGCGGCGCGTCGGCCTTGGCGACAACCCGCGTCAGGCGACTCGGCTGCGCGGCATCGATGCCGGTCGCGAGGCCGGACGGACGGGTGCCCGTCCAGTCGCCGAACAACGTGGTGGCGAGCTCGCTCGTCTGTTCCATCGTCACGTCGCCGACGATGATCAGCGTTGTCGCGGCGGGGTGGAAGCGCGAGGCATAGAAGGCGCACACGTTCTCGCGCGACAGGGCGCGTACGCTCGCCGTGTCACCGTCGGACGGCGTGGCGTAGCGCGCGGATGGCTCGTACAGCGCGCGCGCGAACTGTTCGTCGGCCAGCCCTCTCGGTTCGGCGCGTTGCTGGAGCAGCTCGGCCAGCCGCTCCTCCTTCAGGCGATCCACTTCGCGCCCGGGAAAGTCCGGCGCGCGCAGAAGGTCGCGCACGAGCGCCAGCGCTTCCGGGAGCTGCTTCGTCAGTGCGGTGAGCGACACCGCGGCGACATCCCAGTCGGCATGCGATTCGACCGATGCACCGATTCGCTCGAATCGTTCCGCGAGCGCCGCACCGTCGATGCCGGCGGCGCCTTCGAGAAGCAGGGTCGCCGTGAGCGCGGCGACGCCTTCCTGGCCCGGCGTCTCCGCCGATGCGCCCGCCTCCACGACCGCGATCACCGTGGCCAGCGGCAGCTTGTTCACCGGCGCCACCACGAGCTGCATGCCGTTGGGAAGCGTCCGGCGCTCGAACCGTGGAAACTGGTAGCTCCGCGGCGCCGCAGGAGCAGGCCGCGGCGCGGGCGCAGCGACCGGCTGGGTCGGCGCGCTCACGGTGTCTCCGCCATCGCGAAGTCGCTCTGGGTCGGTTCGGCATCGCCCTCGCGCGGCACAAAGAGCAGGCTCGCCCGGTTGTTCCGCCCGAGCCGGTCGCGCACGAACGCATTCACCTGTGCGGCCGTAACCGCCCGGTATCGCTCGGCCTGATGGTTCACCAGGTGCGGATCGCCGAAGTAGGTCGCGAACATGGAGAGCTTGTCCGCCCGTTCGCTCGCTGACTGCAGGGCGACCACGAGCTCTGTCTCGATCAGCGACACCACGCGCGTGATTTCCTCGGGTGTCACCCCCACCTCGGACAAACGATCCAGCTCGCCGTGCACCGCTGCCTCCAGCTGCTCAACGCTCGTCTCCGGCCGCGCCGTGACGTCCACGACGAGCAGGTCGCTCCCCTTCGCCAGGTCGTAGGTGAACGCCTGTGCTTCGGCGGCGATCTGTTGATCGCGCACCAGTGTGCGATACAGCCGGCTCCCCTTCTTCAAGCCGATGATCGCGCCGGCGACGCTTGCGGCGTAGTACTCCTCACTCCCGAACACCGGCGAG
>JBBQDE010000081.1:0-9117 GCA_038319425.1 Gemmatimonadales bacterium | reverse complement strand
GAGATCTACGGGCCGGAGTCCAGCGGCAAGACGACGCTCTGTCTCCATGTCGTCGCCAACGCGCAGAAGCTGGGCGGCGTCGCCGCCTTCATCGACGCGGAGCACGCGCTGGATACCGAGTACGCCCGCAAGCTCGGCGTGGACGTCGAGGCGCTGCTGATCTCGCAGCCGGATACCGGTGAGCAGGCCCTCGAGATCTGCGAGATCCTCGTGCGCTCCGGCGCCGTGGACATCGTTGTCATCGACTCGGTCGCGGCCCTGGTGCCCAAGGCGGAGATCGAGGGAGACATGGGCGAGTCGCACATGGGCCTCCAGGCGCGCCTCATGAGTCAGGCGCTCCGCAAGCTCACCGGTGCCATCTCCCGCTCGAAGACAATCGTGATCTTCATCAATCAGCTTCGTGAGAAGATCGGCGTCATGTTCGGCAATCCGGAGACGACGACGGGCGGCAAGGCGCTGAAGTTCTACGCGTCGGTCCGGCTGGACATCCGCCGCATCGGGCCGGTGAAGGAGAAGGAGGAGGTTGTCGGGTCCCACGTCCGGGTGAAGGTGGTCAAGAACAAGGTCGCGCCGCCCTTCAAGCAGGCCGAGTTCGACATCATGTATGCCGAGGGGATCAGCCACACTTCGCTGCTGGTCGACATTGGGGCCGAGGCCAACATCATCGAGAAGTCCGGGGCCTGGTACAGCTACAATGGTCAGAAGATCGGACAGGGGCGTGAGAACGCAAAGATGTATCTCAAGGACAATCCGGCCATGATGGCGGAGATCGAGGAGAAGGTGAAGGTCGTGCTCGGTATCTCGGCCGATCAGGCAGGACCGCCGCCCGAGAGCGAAGAGGCGGAGTAGCGATGCGCCAGGGTGCCGGCGCTCCCGAGTGCTGGCACCGCAAATGCGAACATCGACTCTCCCGCTGCACTGCGGGAGGGCTGGACGACATAAGAGGGGCCGAGGTGTCGCTCTCTGGAACCGATGGGGCCCGGAATCCCCACCGTGACCAGAGGTCGCGCCTCGGCCTCCTCTCTATAACGGCAATGGCCACCAGAACGGGACGTGGAATCCATGTTGCGCGTTGACCGTTGACCGTCGCGCGTTACCCGTTTCACTGCCGGAACGCCGTGAAACGCGAAACGGTCAACGCCGAACGGGACACGCTGAACGTGGATTCCCCTTCCCGGTCCGCGAGGCCTTGGGCAGGGCAGCCTTCATCGATCGCGGGCGAGATCCATGTCCCTGATTACCGCCATCACTCCCACTTCTCGCCATGCTGGCCGGTTCGACCTCATGGTCGATGGCTCAGCCGTGGCGACCCTGTCGATCGATGTGATCGAGCGGCTCGAGCTTCGGGTGGGCCGGGACATCACGGGCCTCGAGGAGCGCATCGCGGCGGAAGGGGCGCAGCTCAAGGTCAACGACCGCGCGCTGAGCATGCTCGCCTTCCGCGCCAGGTCGTCGGCCGAGCTGGCGCGGACGCTCGTCCGAAAGGGTGAGGACAAGTCGATGGTCGATCGCGCCATCGCACGGTTGCAGGCGCAGGGGTTGCTCGACGACGCCGCGTTCGCCCGATCGTTCACGCGTGCGCGGGTGGTCGGCGCCCAGCAGTCCCGGCGCCGCGTGCAGCAGGAGCTGGCGCGCCGTGGCGTTGCTCGCGCGGTCGCCGACGACGCCATCGCCACCGTGTTCGAGGAGGAGGAGGTGGATCAGGCCGACGTCGTGGTGCAGGCCGCTCGCCGGAAGCTGCGGACGCTGATCAAGCTCGACCCGGCGGTCCGGCGACGGCGATTGTACGGCTTCCTCGCTCGGCGCGGATACGACGGCGAGGACATCCGACGCGCGATGGCGACGGTCGGCGAAGAGCTCCGCGTCGAAGAGCAGCTGCAGGAATAGCGCGGACGCACGCTCTCGCTCGGACGATGTGGAGCGCCCTATATTCCGCACATGCTCGCTTCCGACATTCGCCGCCGTTTCCTCGACTACTTCGCGCGCCAGCAGCACGTCATTCGCCCGAGCGCGTCGCTCGTGCCCGGCGACGACCCGACGCTCCTGTTCGTGAATGCGGGCATGGTGCCGTTCAAGAAGGTCTTCCTCGGCATGGACGAGGTGCCTGGGGGAAAGCGACGCGCAACGACGGCACAGAAGTGCGTGCGCGCGGGTGGAAAGCACAACGATCTCGAGCAGGTGGGGCACACCGCCCGGCACCACACCTTCTTCGAGATGCTCGGCAACTTCTCGTTCGGCGACTACTTCAAGCGCGATGCGATCCGGTTCGCGTGGGACCTGGTGACGGGAGCGAACGAGCTCGGGATCGATCCGACGCTCCTGCGCGTCACCGTCCACCACAGCGATGACGAGGCATTCGCGCTCTGGCAGGAGATCGCCGGGCTCCCGCCCGAACGGATCTATCGCCTGGGCGACAAGGACAATTTCTGGCAGATGGCGGACACCGGTCCGTGCGGTCCCTGCACGGAGATCTACGTCGACCTCGCGAAGACGACGCCGAACTTCGCCTTCCCGGCCGGAGCGACGGGCGAGTGGACGGACGTGAAGCGCGCGGAATTCTCGCACGACGCGTTCGTGGAAGGTGCGGAGGCGGGCCGCTTTCTCGAGATCTGGAACCTCGTCTTCATGCAGTTCGACCGGCAGGCCGACGGCACGCTGGTGCCGCTGCCCAAACCGTCGGTCGACACGGGCGCGGGGCTCGAGCGCATCGCCGCGGTGAAGCAGGGGGTGACGAACAACTACTTCACCGACCTGTTCGATCCGATCATCGCCAAGGTGGAATCGATGACGGGCCTCGAATACCGCGGCAAGGCGTCGCTCGAGCACGCCGAGCAGACGTTCAGCACACGCGGCACGGCGGGGCACAAGCGGTCGAGCGTCGTCCGCAACAACCGCCTCGTCGTCGATCCCGCGGCGTTCCACGTCATCGCCGATCACGCCCGCGCGGTGGCCTTCCTGCTCGCCGACGGCGTGCATCCGTCCAACGACGGGCGCGGGTACGTCCTCCGCCGCATCCTGCGCCGAGGCGTCCGCTACGCGTTCCTGCTCGGCCGGGTCGAGCCGACGCTCGTCGAGGTAGTGAGCACGGTGATCGACACGATGCGCGATGCGTATCCCGAGCTGGAGCAACGCCGGGCGCACATTCTCGCGACGACGCGGGCGGAGGAGGAGAGCTTCCTCGCCACGATCGAGGGTGGGACGGCGCGATTCGAGCAGCTCGCGCCGCTTCACACGACGCAGGGCGGCACGGAGGTTCGCGGCACGATCAGCGGCGAGGACGCGTTTCGGCTGTATGACACCTTCGGCTTTCCGATCGACCTCACGGAGCTGATGGCGCACGAGCGCGGCTACACCGTGGACATCGCGGGCTTCGAGGCCGCGCTTGGCGAGCAGCGCACCCGCTCCAAGGACGAGCGGAAGACGCGGAAGCTCGGGGTCGAGAGCGACGTGCTCGGCGACCCGGCCACGTGGGAGCGCGACGGTGGCGACGCGAGCGCCGCGCGGTTCGTCGGCTACGACACGATCGAGGTGGAGACCCAGGTCGCGGCGCTTCGCCGGCTGGAGGGCAATCGCGTCGCGATCCTGCTGCGCGAATCGCCGTTCTATGCGGAATCGGGCGGGCAGATCTCCGACGAGGGAGAGATCGTGGGCGACGGCTGGCGCGTCGACGTGGATGGCGTTCGCAAGGTGGATGGGCGCCCGGCGGCGCTCGGGCGGCTCACCGGGGCGTTCCACTTCGGACCCGCTACGGCGCGCGTCCCGAGTACTCGCCGAAGGGATACGGAGCGCAATCATACGGCGACCCATCTCCTCCACGCGGCGCTCCGCCAGGTGCTCGGTGACGCCGTCCATCAGGCCGGCTCGCTCGTGTCGCCGGATCGCCTGCGATTCGACTTCACGCATCACGGACCGGTGAAGCCGGAACATCTTGCCGAGGTCGAAGGGATCGTGAACCGGGAGATCTGGCGCGCGCAGCCCGTCACCTGGAACGAGATGCCGTACGCGGCGGCGCGCGCGAAGGGCGCGATGGCGCTGTTCGGGGAGAAGTACGGCGACGTCGTGCGCGTGGTGGACGTGCCCGGGGTCTCGATGGAGCTTTGCGGCGGCACGCACGTGCGGAACACTGCGGAGATCGGGCTGCTCGTGCTGGTGAGCGAGACCGGCGTGGCCAGCGGCGTCCGCCGCATCGAGGCGCTCACCGGCCCGGCGGCGTTCGCCCTGCTGAAGGAGCGTGAGCGAACCCTCCACCGGGTGGGCGAGCTTCTCAAGTCGCCCATGGAGTCGGTGGAGCGGCGCGTCGTTCAGCTGATCGAGGAGCGGCGAGGGCTGGAGCGGAAGCTCGACGAAGCGATGCGCGGCGGAGGCGACGAGCTGCAGAAGCTCATCGCCGGCGCGCAGCCGATCGGGAAGGACGGCGCGACGCTCGTGATCGGCACCGTGAAGGCGCCGGACGTGAAGACACTTCAGGCGATGGGGGACGCGCTTCGCGAACAGCTGCGCAGCGGCGTCGGGGTGCTCGCGACCCATCTCGATGAAGGCAAGGGCGCGTTGCTCGTCGTCGTCTCCGACGATCTCCGGGCGCGCGGCGTGAATGCCGGTACCATCGTGCGCGACGTGGCTGCGCTTGCGGGCGGGCGCGGCGGCGGCAAGCCACACATGGCGCAGGCAGGCATACCGGACGCCGCGCGGATGGCGGACGCGCTGGCGGAGGCGCCGCGACTCGTGGGCGCGATGGTGGGCGTCGCATGACCTTGGGCGAGTGGCTCGCGTCCCGTGCAGTGCAGCCGCCGCAGGCACTGCGCGTCCGCATCGAGGGGGCACTCGGCGACGCAACGAGCCAGGGTGCCGACGACGCGACGGACATCTGCATGGCAGCCGCCGAGCGGATCGTGCGCGACGTGTTGCGCCACGACTGCACGTCGCGCGGCTCGGCGCTCGATCTGCTCACGGCGGACGCGCTGATGACGTATGCCTTCGAAGCGGCAGGCGACGCGCCATCCGCGCTTGGCCAGAAGGCGGCCGAGGCGATGCGGCGCATCGCCTCGCTGGGAGCGCTGGCTCCCGAAGGGGCGACGGCGTAGTGACGTCGCGCCCGCGGAGCGGCACACGGCGATGATCGACATCCATTCGCACCTGCTCCCGGGGGTCGACGACGGTTCGCGGTCCATCGGCGCGACCCTTCCCGTGCTTGAGCGGTTCGCCGCCGACGGGGTGGAGTGCGTCGTCCTGACGCCGCATCTGGTCGCGTCGCGCGCGCGGCAGGCGCCATACGAGAAGCACGTCGCCATTCTCGAGTCGCTGCGCGCCGTCGCTCCCGCGGTCCCCGAGCTCCGCCTCGGGTGGGAGATCATGCTCGACGAGCCGAACGCCGACCTGCGGGCGGCGCACTTCGGACTGGGCGGGTCGCGCGCCATTCTCGTGGAGTTCCCCCGCACGAGCGTGCCGGCGGCGGCGGCCGGCGAGCTGTTTCGCCTTCGCAGCCGAGGCAGCGTGCCCGTCCTCGCGCACCCGGAGCGATATTGGGGCTGCACGGTGGAGAAGGTCACCGAATGGCGCGCGGCCGGCGCCGTCATCCAGATGGACACGGCGGGGCTCATCGGCAAGGGGACCATCGCCGCAATCTCACGGGCCCTGCTCGATTCCGGACTCGTGGATCTCTTCGCGAGCGACAATCACGGCGACGCCCGCTCGCTGGCGACGGCGCGCGACTGGCTGCTGGAGGTCGCGACTCCGGAGCACGCCGAGCTGCTGACGCGGACGAATGCGCGTCGGCTGCTGGACGGGGAATCCACGATGCCGGTGCCGCCGCTGCCGAAGCGGCCCGGCGGCATCTTCGACCGCTTGCGCGAGCTGTTCCTTCGTCGCTGATCCGCGCATCGCGGCGCGCCATTCACCCTTCGTCCCAACCATCCGATGTCATCGCATTTCACCGCCGCGCTTCGGGAGCTCGCCGCCACGGCCGAACGGGTCGCGACGGAGCTCGAGGCGGAGATGGACGGTGCGCTCGAGCTGGTGCAGGCCACGGTGCGGGCCGGGGGAACGCTGTTCTTCTGCGGCAACGGCGGCAGCGCGGCTGATGCGCAGCACATGGCGACGGAGTACGTGGTGCGCTACATGCGCAACCGCCGCGCGTATCCGGCGCTGGCGCTCACCACCGATACCTCGCTGCTGACCGCCGCCGGCAACGACATCGGGTTCGAGAACGTGTTCGCGCGGCAGGTCGAGGCGCTCGCGCGTCCAGGCGACCTGCTGATCATCCATTCGACGAGCGGCAACTCGCCCAACGTGCTTCGCGCGGCCGAGGCGGCGCACGCGAAAGGGGTGAAGGTGCTCGCGTTCAGCGCGCGCGATGGAGGAGCGCTCCGCGCGATGGCCGACCATAACGTCGTGATCCCGACGACCCGCACCGATCGCGCGCAGGAGCTGCATCTCTGCATCGAGCACATCATCTGCGACGTCGTGGAGCAATCGCTGTGATCGACTTGACCGGCAAGCGCGCGCTCGTGACGGGCGGATCGCGCGGCATCGGTGCCGCTACCGCAATGCTGCTCGCGCGGGCGGGGGCGAACGTCGTGATCGGCTATCGCTCGCGATCGGACGACGCGGCGCGAGTCGTGACGGCGCTCCGCGCGATGGGCGTGACCGCCGCGGCCCATGGCGCGGATCTCACGTCGCGCGCGGGAGCGGAGTCGCTCGTGGATGCCGCGGTGCGGATCCTCGGCGGACTCGATCTGTTCGTCGGCAACGCGGGGGTATGGCCGGCGGAGGAAGTGCCCCTCGCGGAAATGGACGACGCACGATGGATGCGCACCATGCGCGAGAACGTGGATTCCATCTTCTTCACCACGCGAGCCGTCGTGCGCGTGATCGCGGATCACGGCCGCATCGTGCTGGTGTCCAGCACCGCCGGTCAGCGCGGCGAGGCCTATCACGCCGACTACGGTACCAGCAAGGGTGCGGTGATCTCGTTGACGAAGTCGCTGGCCGTGGAGCTCGGGTCGCGCGACGTGACGGTGAACTCGGTGGCGCCGGGGTGGGTGGACACCGAGATGGTGGCCGGCGCGCTCGCCGGCGACGTACGGTCGCGCGTGGATGCCAACACTCCGCTGGGCCGCATCGCTTCGCCCGACGACATCGCCGGCCCGATCCTCTTTCTCTGCTCACCACTCGCACGCCACGTCACGGGGGAAATCCTCAACGTGAACGGCGGGAGCGTGCTCTGCGGATGATCGTCCTTCTCTTCACCGGCGGCACGATCTCGATGAAGTTCGACGCGTCCGCGGGTGGCGCGGTGCCGACGTTGAGCGGCGAGGACATCGTGGCGGCAACGCGCGGGCTCGCGGACGTGGCCACGCTCGAGGTGGAGCAGTGGGGGCGCTTTCCGGGGCCGCACATGACGGTCGAGCGGATGTGGGCGCTCCGCAACCGGATTGCCGAGCATCTCGATCGGCCGGAGGTTGACGGCGTGGTGGTGACGCACGGGACGGACACGCTGGAGGAATCGGCGTATCTGGTGGCCCGCTCGCTGCCGCCCGACAAGCCCGTGGTGTTCACCGGGGCAATGCGGCCGGCGAGCGATCTCGGGTGGGACGGCCCGACGAACCTGCTGGACGCGACGCGCGTGGCGTCGAGCGCCGAGTCGCGCGGCCACGGCACGCTCGTGTGCATCGGGGAGCGGATCCACAGCGCGCTCGAAGTGGGGAAGACCCACACCGAGGCGCGCGACGCCTTCGAGAGCCCCGGACTGGGCGCGCTGGGGGAGATCGACGAGGGACTCGTGATCTATCACCGCGCACTCCTCAAGATGGCGTCGCCGATCGTGCCGGCCCAGCCGGCGGAGCCGGTGGATCTCGTGCACGCGTATGCCGGCGCCGACGCGCGCATGCTCGACGCGTCGCGCGACTCCGGTGCGCGCGCCGTCGTGCTCGCCGCGATGGGGCGTGGCAACGTGCCGCCGGCGATGGTGGACGGCGTGACACGCTGGGTGGAGAGCGGCCGTCCGGTGATCGTGAGCTCGCGCGCACAGCGCGGGCGCGTGGGGCCGAGCTACGCCTATCCCGGCGGCGGTCGTCGCCTGCTGGATGCGGGCGCCATCTTCGCGTTCGGACGGCGGCCGGGGCAGGCGCGCATCGAGACGATGCTCGCGCTCGGCGCCGGCTATTCGTGGGCCGATCTGCTCGCATTGTTCGGCGACGCTTGACAGGAAGCGCCCTCACGACGTATCATCGCTACAGACAACTGAAGAGCCGTGGTGCTTTGCCGCCTATTGCAGCCACGTTAAATAATTGCTAAAACGCGAACGCCCGGCGGCTCGCCGGGCATTTTTTGTATCCGCCCGTGCCTGTTCGCCCCACAACCGTTCCGGTTCCTCGATGCGCCGCACGCGAATGCACATGTCGATGTCGATGACCACCGCTTTCCCCTCGGGAGAAACGGACGGGCGACGGCGCGTGCACGCGTAGTCGACGAACCGGCGGAACACCGCCGCTCGGCCCCGATCCTCTCCACGGATCGGGGCCTTTTTTCATCCTGCCGCAAGGACGTTCGCATGACCAGTGTCCTGGAATTCGAAAGCGATGTGAGCGAGACGTGGCGCGCACCATCTACGGTGCGTGTCGCGTTGGCGGGATGCGGTGCCGTCGGGGGCGCGCTGCTCGCGGAGCTCGTCGCGCGGCGTGCGACGCTCGCCGAGCGACACGGCGTCGCGGTGGTGCTCACCCGCATCCTCGTGCGCGAGGTCCACCGCGAGCGTGCCGCTCCGTTCGACCGGACGCTGCTGACGTCGGATGTGGACGAGTTCCTCGCGGCCGAATCGGACGTCGTGATCGAGGCGATCGGTGGACTCGAGCCCGCGCTCCGGATCGCGCGCGAGTCGCTCGCGCGGGGACGCGAGCTGCTGACGGCGAACAAGGAGCTCCTCGCGGCACACGGCTCGGAGCTCACGGCGCTCGCTTTCCGGCGAGGTGGTGCCCTCCGCTACGATGCAGCCGTCGGCGGCGGCGTTCCCGTGCTGCGACTGCTCGACGACGCGCTCGGCGCCGGAACGCCGACCAGGGTCCGCGGCATCCTGAACGGCACGTCGAACTTCGTGCTCACGCGGCTCGAGGAAGGCGCCAC
>JBBQDE010000080.1:0-9175 GCA_038319425.1 Gemmatimonadales bacterium | reverse complement strand
ACCGTGTTCAGTCCGCTCATCGTCGCGCCGGTGACCGTACCATTGCCGTTCGACGTCATCTGTCCGCCGACGAGGAGGATGCCGTGCCAGAGGTTGTTGCCGCTCATCGTGAGGTTGCCCATCACGATCAGCGTGCCCTGACCACCCTGGGTCGGCAAGGTGAAGTTGTCATTCACGCGGATGACCGGGTACTTGAAGCCGGTGCCGGCGTTGCCGAAGTCGATGCTGCCCCACGCCGCCGCCGCCGCGGCTCCCGAGGCAAACGTGTAGTCAGCCTGGATCCGGTTGCCGTTGACGACGCCGTCCCAGTCGATCTTCACCGCGGCGTTGGCCTGCGCCTGGCTGCCGAGGTACTGCACGGGCGGATTGCCGACCGGGGTGAAGTTACCGTTCACACCGTAGTCGCCGTCAGGGACGGCGATACCGGCTACTGCCGCCTTCTTGCCGCAGGCGTCCACGCCGCTGATCGTGCCCGACGAGCCCTGCTTGTCGAGACCGTTCGTCGCCGTCCAGCCGGAGAGCACGTTCACCTGATTGACGTTCCAGAACACGAGCTGCGCCACCGTGCGCGACGCATAGGTGCTATCGACGTTGCCGAAGCTCGCCAGGGCGCTGCGCATCGCCGCGCCATTGAGGACCACGCCCGACGTGTCGACGCCCTTCGAGCGGAGCAGGTAGATGCCAGGCCGCTTGTCGGTGCCGGTGCGGATCTCCTGCGCCACCACCTGCGCATAGCCGCCCGGCAGCGTCACCGTCGTCGACTCGTAGGTGGTCGCCGGTGGAATGCCGCAGAGCGCGCAGAAGCCGTTCTCGTTCCGGCGGGCCATGAAGTTCTCGAGCCCGGCCTGTGCCACCATGTAGGCCCGGCTCTCACCGCGCTGGGCTACGTTGGTGGTGAGCTCGGACGACGTGGCGGTATAGGACGCCGCGATCGTCACCGTGAGGAACGCGATGATGAGGATGACCATCGGGATGGCAAAGCCGCGACGCTCGCGCTTGGTGGGCGCGAGATCAGTCGCATTCATGGGCGCCCTGGAGCGCCGGGAGGTCTGGGTTTTCATGGGTCTCTCCGGTTCTTGAAGAACACACCAGTGACGAGCGCTTGCTGTGCTGCTTTCTGACCCTGCTGCGCCCGCGGGCTGCTGCCCGCGAGGTTGAGCTCGAGCCCGCGTACCGTGTTCAGGTCGGCGGGCACCGCCGCCTGCGCGACATCCGAATTGAGCACGTAGAAGCGGAATTTCGCCGACGTGTCGAACGGGGCGATGATCTCGTCCACCATCGGCGCCGTAGCCACCGTCGCGCGAACCTTGCGAAAGAGGCCGATCCGGTTCGGATACGCCGTCGAGTTGTCGAAGCGATAGGTGATCTGCTGATACAGGAAGATCGGCCACCCGGCGTTCGGCGGTCCGCCGTTCGCGTTCGCTATCGGGGCGGCGGGATCGGTGAGCTGGAGGATCGGCCCGGAGCGCGTGCCGTAGGTCACCTGCGAGATGCCGGGCTGCTGCACGCCGAAGACGATTATGTTCCCCGAGCAGAGCGCGGTGGCCGCGGCCGACGTGGGCGTCGTCGGTGGCAGCATCGGCGCGATCGCGAGCGGGGTCGCGGCATCGTTGTACTTGAACAGGCCGTCGATCGAGTCCCGATACGCCCAGCCGGAGTACCAGCCGAGCGCCGTCATCGAGGAATCGACCGGCACGAGCGACACAGTGGTCGTGCCCGCAGTGGACCCGCACAGGAGGCCGAACGCCACCGGCACGCGCACCGTCACCGAATCGCGCGATGCATAGCGCAGCCCGCCGTTGTCCTGCACCATCCGGAGGTCGGTGAGCAGGATGTTCATCGCGTTGCGCGACACCGTGCGCGCGTTGCGCAGCGCCATCTGTCCCTCGGCGAAGCGCGACTGCGACGTGATGAGCCGCACGAACGCCAGGCCGATGATGCTCAGGATGAACAACGCGGTGAGGATCTCGACCAGCGTGAAGCCGGCCCGCCGGCGCATGACGCGAGTGCGCATGGGAGTGGAGGCGTTCATTGGAAGAGAGGGGTTTTCGCGTACGTCTTCGCCCGCTGGAAGACGAGCGAATCCGGGCGCAGCTGAAAGGTCGTCGTCACGTAGAGCGGCTGGAGCAACACCTTGAGCGTGCGGTACTCGGAGCCGGTGGCTCCCTGCACGTAGGTCAGACGGCGCTCGTACCAGAAACGTCCGGTCTGGATGGTGTCCACTCGCGGCGCATACGACGGGATGGAGTCGTACGGCAGCGAGGAGAAGCGGTTCGACTGCTGCATCAGCACGAAGGTGCGCGCCGAGCCGACGTCGAGGTCGCGCGAGCGCTTCACGGTGCGCGTGGTCAGCACGCTGAGCGCGCCGAGCACGAACACGAGCATCGTCATTGCGACGATGATCTCGATGAGCGTGATGCCGTCGCGCGTGCGCGGCTCGCGCGTTTCGCGCAGCGGCATGGGGTGGTCTATGCGGGTACGCATGCGACGTTGAGGGCTGGACGGTTTGAACACACCTGCACGATGCCGCCGCGCAGCATCCGCACGCGGCGATACTTGCCCTGGCGCGACAGCTCGATGCTGAGCGAATCGGCTGACAGGCCGGGAGGGAAGACCTCGACGACGCGGTTGTTGATCGAATCGCCGTTGGCCTTGACGTCGAGTGAATCGAGCTTGTAGGCGGAGGTTATGCCGAAGTTGCGGCGGCGATACACGATCTGGTTTCGATCGCTCAGTCGGATCTCCATCTTCGCCTTGTCCACCGTGATCGTGATCGGCTTCCGGCTGCGGCCCACGATCGCATACGCCGACTGCAGCTCTTCGGCGATCGCCTGCGCGCCGCGCGCCAGGCGCCACTGCGTGATCATCGACGAGGTGCGCGGGAACGCCATGATCCCGACCAGCGCCATCATCGACAGCACGAGGAGCAGCTCCAGCATGCTGAAGCCGCCGCGGTGCGGCGAGAAGCCGAGCCGCCGCGTCGTCACCGTGCCGTCCTGGTCGCCATGTGCAAAGAGTCTCGTCGTCATAATTGGGAGTCGAATTGTCCTGCGCTCGTTCGGAGCGACGGCTAGCTTTCCGTCGCATCGGGCCATCTCACCTACTCTCGCGCTCTCTCGTCATGCGTATCGCGAAGCTCGGCGTCGTCGGCGCCGGTACCATGGGCAGCGGGATCGCCGCCCTCGCCGCCTCGGCCGGCATTCCCGTCGTCCTGCTCGACGTCGCCGGCAAGGATGGAGACCGCAACGGTCCCGCCCGGGCTGGCCTCGATCGGGCCAGAACGGCACGGCCGGCCGCGTTCATGGATCCCGCCCGGGCGACCCTGATCACGATCGGCAACCTCGACGATTCCCTCGAGCTCCTGCGTGACTGCGATCTGGTGCTCGAAGCCATCATCGAGCAGCCAGCCCCAAAACAGGCCTTGTACGCCCGTCTGGAGTCCATCCTTAAGACGAGCGCGACGGTGGCGAGCAACACTTCCGGCATCCCGATGCAGGTCCTGACGGATGGCCGTAACTCGTTGTTCCGCAAGCACTTCCTTGGGATGCACTTCTTCAACCCCCCCAGGTATCTCCACCTCCTGGAAATCATCCCAACCCCCGAAACGGCTCCCGAGGCACTTGAGGCCGTCCGCCACTTTTCCGAGGCGGTTCTGGGCAAGGGGATCGTGATCGCCAAGGACGTCCCGGGGTTCGTTGCCAACCGGCTCGGGGTCTACGGCATGGTGGCCGCGATGAAGGGGCTCATGGAGTCGGGCCTCACGATCGACGAGGTGGACGCGCTCACCGGTCCCCTGCTCGGCCGGGCCAAGAGCGCCACCTTCCGCACCGCCGACATCACCGGTCTCGACGTCCTGCTTCACGTCTCGAAGGGGCTCACCGCAGCCACGTCCGACGACTTCGCCATGCCACCCTGGGTGGAAGCGCTGGCGGCCAGCGGCCGGCTCGGCGACAAGACGGGGGGCGGGTTCTACAAGAAGGTGGGCAAGGAGATCACTACCCTCGACTGGCACACCCTGGAATACGGACCTCAGCAGGCGATCGCCGATCCCGCGTTCGTCGCGCTCATGAAGGAGCCGCTCGAGAAGCGACTGCCGATGGCGGCGAAGCTGCCAGGTAAGTACGGCGATTTCGTGCGCAACTACCTGCTGCGCATGTCGCACTACGTGCTGAAGACGACGCCGGAGATCGCCTACGACATCGTGGCCGTGGACCGCGCCATCGAGTGGGGATACGCGTGGGAGGCCGGCCCCTTCCAGCAGATGGACGCGCTGGGGCACGACTTCCTTCGCGAAGGATTCGGCCGCCTGAATTTCGAGGTGCCGGCGCTGCTCGCCAAGGCGAAGGACGGCGCGTTCTATCACGAGCGCGACGGCACCTGGAACTACCTCGCTTTCGCCGGCACCTACGAGAAGGTGCCGCCCGTACCCGGACAGCTCGCGCTCGATGCGGTGCGCACGAGGAAGGGGGGCGCCGTCGAGCAATCGAAGGACGCGAACCTGCTCGACCTCGGCGACGGCGTGCTGCTGCTCGAGGCACGCAGCAAGATGAACACGATGGGCGCCGGCGTGCTCGCGATGCTGCGCAAGGGGCTGGAGCGCGTGGAACGGGGCGGCTACGTCGGCCTGGTGATCGGCAACGACGATCCGCGCGCCTACAGCGCGGGCGCCGACCTCGGCGCGGTGGTCGCGCAGGTGCAGGCGAGTGACTGGAAGGGCCTCGACGAGATGGTGCGCTACTTCCAGGACGGGGCGATGATGCTGCGGCGCGCGCCGTTTCCCGTTGTCGCCGCGCCGCACGGGCTCACCCTGGGCGGGGGCGCGGAGTACGCGCTGCACGCCGACCGCATTCAGGCCCACGCCGAGCTGTACATGGGGCTCGTGGAAGCGGGCGTGGGGCTCATCCCCGCTGGCGGCGGAACCAAGGAGCTTCTGTTCCGATTCACCGAGCAGCTCGCACCGTACGACGAAGCCGATCCGTTCGAGGCGGTGAAGCGCGCGTTCAAGCTCATCGCAATGGCGACGACGAGCACCAGCGCGCTGGAGGCACGATCGCTCGGTTTCCTGCGCCCGGTGGCGGATCGCATCACGATGAATCGCGACCGGCTCATCGCCGACGCGAAGGCGCGCGTGCTCGATCTCGCGCCGGACTATGTGTCGCCGCCGCCGCGCACCATCACGGCGCTGGGGAAGGAGGCGCTCGGGAATCTCATGTACGCCGGCTGGGCGATGCGGGAAGGCGGGCAGATCACCGACCACGAAGTGCGGATCGCGCGCGAGCTCGCGTATGTGTTGTGCGGCGGCGATGGGCCGCCGCGCCCGGTCACGGAGCAGGACGTCCTCGATCTGGAGCGGGAAGCGTTCCTGCGGCTGCTCGGCACGAAGGAATCGCAGGAGCGCATCGCATACACGCTGAAGACCGGCAAGCCGCTCAGGAATTGAGGGAGTGATGACAATGGCCGACAAGAACGATGTCGTGATCGTATCCGCCGTGCGCACCGCGGTGGGCAAGGGGAAGAAGGACGGCGCCCTGTCCACGACGCACCCGGTGGAGCTCTCCGCGCTCGTGATGAACGCGGCGATCGACCGCGCGGGCATCGACAAGGCGACGATCGACGACATCGCGTGGGGCTGCGCGATGCCGGAGGCGTCGCAGGGGCTGAACGTGGCGCGGCTCTCGGCGCTGCGCGCCGGCATCCCGGTGGAAGTGCCGGCCCAGACGGTGAATCGCTTCTGCTCGTCCGGGCTGCAGACGATCGCCGACGGCGCGATGCAGATCATGAGCGGGATGTCCGACGTGATCGTCGCCGGCGGCGTGGAGATGATGAGCCAGGTGCCGATGTCGGGCTACCATGCGCGCCTGGATCCCGAGGCGATGGAGTCATACATCGGCATGGGATTCACCGCCGAGCGGGTGGCGGACCGATGGAAGATCAGCCGGGCGGATCAGGACGCGTGGGCGCTCGGCAGCCAGCAGAAGGCGGCGAAGGCACAGCAGGCGGGCGCGTTCGACGGCCAGATCGTGCCCGTGCCGGTGGAGCGCGTGAGCTGGAAGGGAACGGCGAAGACGGTCGAATCGCTGAGCTTCACCCGTGACGAGCTCGTTCGCGCCGAGACGACGGCAGCCGGGTTGGCGAAGCTGAAGCCGGCGTTCAAGGCGAACGGCACCGTCACGGCCGGCAACGCGAGCCCCTACTCCGACGGCGCAGCCGCGGTGGTGCTGATGCGCCGCTCGCACGCCGACGCGCTGGGCCTGAAGGCGCTCGCGCGGTTCGTGAGCTTCGCCGTCGCCGGTGTCGATCCCGACGTGATGGGGGTAGGACCGATCAGGGCGGTGCCAAAGGCCCTGAAGAAGGCCGGGATGTCGATGAGCGATCTGGATCTGATCGAGTTCAACGAGGCGTTCGCGGCGCAGGTGCTCGCCGTCGTGCGCGAGCTCGGGATGGCCGAAGACAAGGTGAATGTGAACGGCGGCGCGATCGCGCTCGGGCATCCGCTCGGCGCGACCGGCGCGAAGCTCACCACGCAGCTCGTGCACGAGCTGGGGCGGCGCGGCGGTGGTCGCGGGCTGGTCACGATGTGCATCGGCGGCGGCATGGGCGCGGCCGGCATCTTCGAGGTCTACCCGACCGCGGCTTGAGCACCCGCGCCATCGGCGAACGGCAGGCAATCTGGTTGATCACCGCGGTGGCGGTGGTCTGCCGGCTCGCCGCCCTCGCGCAGCCGATGCGCTACGACGAAGCGATCACCTGGGCGTATTTCGTCGGCCGTCCCTGGGCCACGATCGTCAGCTCGTACCCCTTTCCCAACAACCACGTCCTCTTCTCGCTGCTCGCGAAGGTGACGTCGTCGCTGGCGCCCTTCCAGCCGTGGGCGCTTCGTCTGCCGGCGTTCGCGGCCGGTGTGGCCATCGTGCCGCTCACCTGGGCAGTCGGGCGGCGCTTTGCGACGCCGGCGGCGGGACTCATCGGCGCGGCGCTGGCGGCCGGATGCACGACGCTCATCCTGTATTCCACGAACGCGCGCGGTTACTCGCTCGTCGCCGCGCTCTTCCTCGGGCTGCTGCTGATCGCGCACCGGATCGTGACGATGCCGAGCGTGGGCGCGTGGGCGGCCTTCGCAACCGTCGGAGCGCTTGGGCTCTACACGATTCCGGTGATGCTGTATCCCCTCGGCGTGGTCGCCACCTGGCTGTTACTCGCGTCGGTCCGGCGGCGCGGGGATGATCGTCGGCGGCTCATCCTCGGCGTCGTGATAGCGACCGGCGCAGCAGGTGCGCTGGCACTGCTGCTGTATCTGCCGATCATCCGCAGCGCGGGCCTCGGCGCGCTCGCCGGCAACCAGTTCGTCACGCCCAGTCGCTGGCCGGTCTTTCTCGCCGACCTGCCCCGGCACGTGCTGGAGCTCGTCGTCACGTGGAGCCTGCCGGTGCCGCCGCTGCTCGCCGTCGTCGTGTTCGGATTCGCCATGGCCGGCATTCGTGTCGCCAATCGCGCCGGCGGCCCCTCGCTCGCGCTGGCGGCAGCCATCTGGTGCGGCCTCCTCCTGCTCGTGACGCACCGCGTGCCCTTCGTGCGTGTGTGGCTCTTTCTGGTGCCACTCTTCCTGCTCAGCGTCGCGCGCGGAATGCTGCGCGTGCACTGGTCTCGCCGGTGGCCGGCCGAACACGGCGCCATCGCGCTGGCCGTCGTGTGGGCGTTCGCGGCGCTGGTCCTGAATACCGCTCAGAACGAGGGCGACACCGGCGCCTTCCCCGCCGCGCGTCAGGTGGTCGACCGGCTCGGCGGCGTGCTGCGGGCGGGAGACCGCATCCTGGCGCCGATCCCGACGAACGGTCCGCTGCTCTACTACCTCGGCGCCAAGGGGCTCGACACCGCGCTCCTCAACACGCCGCCGCTCCGCACTCGTCGCGCGTACCTGGTGCTGGAGCCGGAGCGCGGTCACACACTCGACTGGGCGGTGCAGGTGGGGATGATCGACCCCAGGGTGTTCAGTAAGCCCGTGCTGCTGCTTCGCGCTCCGGGCGTCGAGCTCTGGCGCACCGAGCGTCGCTAGCCATCCAGTCTCGCGCCGCTCGCAAAGGCAACCCACTGGTACAGCTCCAACCCGTTCTTTTCGCCGGTCGCAAGGTCAACAGACTGGCACCGCTCCAACATCGTTGGGATTGCTCCGTGCGCGGCCGACCCTCCCAGCGCCCCTCTACGCTGCCTGCGGTGGGGCTGACACCGCTCCTTTGCTCTTACGGTTTCAGGCAAAGCTGGCGTCGTGCTTTTCTTGATGCGGGGCTGACACCGATTCACACGATGCGCATTGATGTCAGGCATGCAACCCAAAAAACAACACCTTTCCCTCAGAGAGCGCGGGCGAGTAAAGGATGGATGCTGCAGCAGTGCCGGCGTTGATCTTGCCACCGGCGCGACTCTGCAGACATGATCGGCTGGCAGAAATGAAAGAAGCCCCGGCCACTCGGCCGGGGCTTCTGTCATTGCTGCGTCACGAGATTACGGGGCCATGTTGTCGTAGTACCCGAAGTCGAGCCCCTCGAAGATCACGTTCAGGTCGTAGGCGGTCACCTGGGCCGAGTAGCCGAAGCCCACCGCGCACGACGGGCCGAAGCTCGGCGCCCACAGCGTGTAGGTGCTAGGCGATGCGACGCACACCGTGTAGCTGCCGACGGGCACCTGCGCGAACACGTACAGGCCGTTGGCGTCGGTGGCGGTGGACTGGGCGACCGCACCGTTCTGGATCAGCTGCACCGTCCAGCCGGCCTTGCCGGGCTCGCCGGGGTTCCACACGCCGCTCCAATCTAAGTCAACGTACACGATGCCGTGAATCTCGGTGCCGCCCGACGTGGGCGCCGGGACGGGGGCCGGAGCGGGAGTCGGCGCGGGAGTCGGCGCGGGAGTCGGCACGGGAGTCGGCGCCGGGGTCGGAGCCGGGGTCGGAGCCGGGGTCGGCGCCGGCGTGGGGGCCGGAGTCGGAGCAGGAGCCGGCTTGCACGCCTTGTCCTCGTGCTTGTTCTTCCACTCGTCGCGCTGCTGACCCTTGCGTTCGCCGGGCTTGTCGCAGGCGTCCTTCGACGCCTTCTCGACCCGACGGACGTTCGGCGTCCAATTGCTGTTCCGGGCGTGCGCCTGGGCCTGCGACTGCGCGACGTCCGCGAGAAAAGGGGTGGCG